>NZ_VMNX01000259.1 GCF_009377235.1 Streptomyces acidicola | reverse complement strand
GGTACGTCGCGGGCGCGGGGCGGGCGTGGCGCGACCGGTTGTCCGGGTGTCGCACGCCCTTCCCGGCTCGCTTCCGCTTCGTCTGCTTTGTGGCTCACTTCTCGATCACTTGGTCGTTCGTGACCGACTTCAGGGTGTCGTCGTAGCCGCGCGCCGCCTCCTCGACCGACACGTCACCCGTCGTCACGCCCTCCATCGCCTCCTGCATCGCCGTCGAGACCTTGGGGTACGCCGGGAACGCCGGGCGGTAGTGGGTGCTAGGGACCAGGTCGGTGAAGAACTTGATGCCGGGCTGCGCACTGATGTAGTCAGGGTCCTCGGCCACGTCCTTGCGTACCGCGATGCCCGAGTTGGCGATGTACCACTTCTGGGCGTTGGCTTTCGTCTGCATCGTCTTGATGAACTCGAAGGCCAGGTCGGGGTTGGCCGCCTTGTCCGGGATCGCCCAGGTCCAGCCGCCGGACATGCTCACCTTGCCGGGAGACTGTCCGGTCTGCGTCGGCATGTACGCCAGGCCCAGCTTCTCGGACCAGTCCGGCCACTCGTGGCCGGCGCCCTTCTGCCAGTCCTGCGGGAGCCAGGAACCGTCGAGGTCGATGGCGAGCTTGCCCTTGGGGAGGAGTTCACCGCGGACGATGGTCTGGATGTTCGGATCGAGGGCGACGGAGACGTCCGGGCCGAGTTTCTCCTTGTAGACGGTCTCCACGAAGGCGAGGGCGTCCCTGAAGCCCTTGCTCCCGGCCACCCACTTGCTCGCTCTGTCGTACAGCGGGTCGGACGTCCCGTCGCCCGTCCCGTACAGCAGCATCTGGAAGCCCTGCATGGCCGCCGCCTCGCCCGCCGGCTTGCCCGTGTAGATGTTGAGCGGTGTGACGCCGGGGACCTTCCGTTTGACGGTGCGGGCGGCGGAAAGCACGTCGTCCCAGGTCTTCGGCTGCCAGTCGGAGGGCAGCCCGGCCTTCTCGAAGATGCCCTTGTCGAACCAGAGGCCGCGGGCGTCGGTGCCGTCCGGGATGCCGTACGTCTTCCCGTCCTCGGCCTTGGCCGCCGTCTTCGCCGTGTCGATGAACTGGTCCCAGTCCTTCCACTTGGCCAGATACGGGTCGAGGGGTTTCAGATAGCCGCTGGTGATGTCGGAGTTGATGAGGAAGGTGTCCTCGTACACCAGGTCGGGGGCTGTCTTCGGTGAGCGGAGCATCTGCTGGACCTTGGTGTAGTACTCCGAGTCCGGGGCCTTGATGGGGATGAGCTCGACCTTCTTCCCCGGGTTCGCCTTCTCGAACTGCTTCTTGATACCGGCGAGGAAGGTGTCCATGACGCGGACCGAGTTGTCCGTGGACTGTTTGAAGGACACCTTCACCGTGTCCGGGTCGCTGCCGGAGCCGCTGCCGCAGGCGGTGAGCGCGGTGGCGGCGAGGGCGAGGGCGACGAGTGCGGTGAGTGGGGCTGTGGGGCGGAAGCGGGCGGCGGTGGAGCGGGTGCGGACGGCGGTTTGACGCACGGGCAACGACCTCCTGCGGGCACCTCGTTGTGGCCGGAAGTTTGCTGCCCAGTGAACGTACGAGGGCCGCCCTTGTCAGGTCAATGTGTCTGCGCGGGACCGGTCTTGGGGGTTCAGCTCTGGCCCTTCACCCACCGGTACTGCAACTCCGGTCGCCCCACCGTCCCGTACTGCGGATTGCGTGCCGCACGCCCCGCCTCCACCAGGTGCTCCAGATAGCGACGGGCCGTGATCCGTGAGATTCCCACCGCTTCCGCGACCCCGGCCGCGGTCAGCCCTCCGGCGCAGTCGCGCAGGGCGACGGTGACCTTCTCCAGTGTGGGGGCACTCAGGCCTTTGGGCAGCGCCGCCGGTCCCGGAGCGCGCAGGGTGGCGAGCGCGCGGTCCACCTCGTCCTGGCCGCTCGCCTCGCCCGCCGCCGCGTGGAACTCGGCGTAACGGACCAGGCGGTCCCGCAGCGTGGCGAAGGTGAAGGGCTTCAGGACGTACTGCACCACGCCCAGCGACACCCCCTCCCGGACGACCGCCAGGTCCCGAGCCGACGTCACCGCTATCACGTCCGCGTGGTGGCCGGCGGCGCGGAGGGAACGGGCGAGTTGCAGGCCGTGCACGTCCGGGAGATGGAGATCCAGCAGGAGCAGGTCCACGGGCATCCGGTCCAGTGCGCGGCGCGCCTCCGCCCCGGTGTGCGCCTTGCCGACCGCCGTGAAGCCGGGGACCCGGCCGACGTACATGACGTGTGCGTCGGCGGCCACCGGGTCGTCCTCCACGACCAGGACACGGATGGTTTCGGTTGTCATACGTGGCCTCCAGGCACGGCTCTGGGCACGGCGGACTGAGAGCCGGTGGTCAAGCCCGCGTCCGGGCCCGAGAAGCCTGGCACCTCCGCCTTGGATTCGAAGGCACCAGGCCCCTCGGGCTGATCCGGACGGGGGCTTGCACACCGGCTCGGAGCGGTCTCCGTCTCCGCGCCGACCCGGGCGGACCCCACCGTAGGCAACGGCAGCCGGACCTCGAACTCCGCCCCGCCCCCGACGGCCTCCGTCACCGTCAGCGTGCCCTCGTTGCGGCGTACGGTCTGCCGGACCAGGGCGAGGCCGAGGCCGCGGCCGCCGGGGCCCGCCGGTTTCGTCGAGAAGCCGCGTTCGAACACGGCCTCCGCGTGGGCCGGGTCCACGCCCGCGCCCGTGTCGGCGACCCGGAGCACGAGCTCGGAGTGGGCTTCGGAGGGGGCCTCGGGGCGGGTTTCGTAGCCGGGCGGCTCGTAGCCGGGCTCGTAGCCGGGCTCGGAGTCGGCGCCCGCCGAGGCGCCGGTACTCGTACCCGTACCTGTTCCGGGCTCGGTCGTGTACGCCGTCACCGTCACCCGCGCCCCGGCCGTCCCCTGCGCCGCGTCCACCGCGTTGTCGATCAGGTTGCCGAGGACGGTGACCAGGTCGCGGGCGGAGAGGGACTCCGGGAGGAGGCCGTCGTCGATGCGGCTGTCCTCGGAGACCACCAGCTCCACGCCCCGCTCGTTGGCCTGGGCCGCCTTGCCCAGGAGCAGGGCCGCCAGGACGGGTTCGCTGACCGCGGCGACCACCTGGTCCGTCAGGGCCTGGGCCAGCTCCAGTTCCGACGTCGCGAAGTCGACCGCCTCGTCCGCGCGGCCGAGCTCGATCAGGGAGACGACCGTGTGGAGACGGTTCGCGGCCTCGTGCGCCTGGGAGCGGAGAGCCTGAGTGAAGCCCCGCTCGGAGTTCAGCTCGCCCATCAGCGACTGGAACTCCGTCACATCGCGCAGGGTCACCACCGTGCCACGGCGATGGCCGCCGGAGACGGGGGAGGTGTTCACGACCAGGACGCGGGTGGCCGTCAGGTGTACCTGGTCCACTCTTGGCTCGGAGGCCAGCAGCGCGCCGGTGAGCGGGGTGGGCAGGCCCAGGTCGGCGACCGAGCGGCCGACCACGTCGTCGGTCAGGCCGAGCAGCTCCTGCGCCCCGTCGTTGAACAGCGCGACACGGTACTGGCCGTCCAGCATCAGCAGGCCCTCGCGCACGGCGTGCAGCGCGGCCTGGTGGTAGTCGTGCATGTTGCTGAGCTCTGTGGCGTTCATGCCGTGGGTGTGGCGGCGCAGCCGGGCGTTGACCACGTATGTGCCGAGGGCGCCCAGGGCGAGGGCGCCCGCCGCGACGCCGATCAGCGCGGTGAGCTGTTCCTGGACGCGGGCGGTGATCGCCTCGACCCTGATGCCGGCGCTGACCAGGCCGATGATCCTGCCGTCCTCCTCGACGGGCGTGACCGCGCGCACGGACGCGCCGAGCGTGCCCGTGTACGTCTCGGTGCGGGTCTCGCCCCTCAGTGCCTGCTCGATGTGGCCGCGGAAGTGCTGGCCGATCTGCTGCGGGTCGGGGTGGGTCCAGCGGATGCCGTCGGTATTCATGATGGTGACGAAGTCGACCTCGGCGTCGTGCTGCACCTGCAGCGCGTACGGCTGTAGCTCCGCTGTGGGATTCTCGGTGTGGATGGCCTCGCGTACGGAGGGGGAGTCCGCGACCGCTCGGGCCACGGCCGTCGCCTGGCGGCCGGCCGCCTCCTCGGCCTGGGAGCGGTCACTGACGTAGGTGAACAGCGCGTACCCGACGACCACGACCGCCAGCAGCACGGCCTGGACGGCAAAGAGCTGACCTGCCAGGCTGCGGGGTCTGAGCACGCGGGAGGCGCGAGGGAAGCGCATGCCCACAGTCTGCATCCACGTATAAGCGTGAACTAAATGAACGGAAGGGTGACCCCCCTCACAAGGCGGGAGATAGTCACCCCATTGCAAGGGAGCGATCACCCCGTCGCAAGGGTGCCGACTCCGGATTCGGGACCCGCGATCCCGAGCCGCAGGGAGCCCGTCTCCCACCCCTTGGGACCCCCACTCCCATGACCCCCGGAGGGCGATCTCCCACCCTGGGAGCTCGTTCCCGCACCATTCCCCGGACGTGAGCCGCACGCCGGAAGAGCCGACGACGTCGTCGACGAGGAGGGCAGCCGTGGCCAGCACCACAGATACGGCACCTACCGCACCCGCCAAGCGGGACCGCACCCATTACCTGTACATCGCCGTGATCATTGCCGTGGCCATCGGCATCGCCGTGGGCCTCATCGCTCCCGACTTCGCGGTCGAGCTGAAGCCCATCGGCACCGGCTTCGTGAACCTGATCAAGATGATGATCTCGCCGATCATCTTCTGCACGATCGTCCTGGGCATCGGTTCCGTACGGAAGGCCGCCAAGGTCGGCGCGGTCGGCGGTATAGCGCTCGGCTACTTCGTGGTGATGTCGTTCGTCGCCCTCGGTATCGGCCTGGTCGTCGGCAACATCCTGGAGCCGGGCACCGGCCTCGCGGTGACCGACGCGATCAAGGAGACCGGTCAGGCGCAGGTCGACGCGGAGGCCAAGGGCACCACCGAGTTCCTGCTGGGCATCATCCCGAACACGCTGGTCTCCGCCTTCACCGAGGGCGAGGTCCTGCAGACCCTGCTGATCGCCGTGCTCGCGGGCTTCGCGCTCCAGGCCATGGGCTCCGCCGGTACCCCGATCCTGCGCGGTATCGAGCACATCCAGCGGCTCGTCTTCCGCATCCTGGCCATGGTGATGTGGGCGGCCCCGATCGGTGCGTTCGGCGCCATCGCCGCCGTCACCGGGTCGGCCGGTCTGGACGCGCTCAAGAGCCTCGCCGTGCTGATGCTTGGCTTCTACATCACCTGCGTCCTGTTCGTCTTCATCGTGCTGGGCGCGCTGCTGCGGATCGTCGCGGGCCTGAACATCCTCACGTTCTTCAAGTACCTGGGCCGTGAGTTCCTGCTGATCCTGTCCACCTCCTCCTCCGAGTCCGCGCTGCCGCGGCTCATCGCGAAGATGGAGCACCTGGGTGTCAGCAAGCCGGTGGTCGGCATCACCGTTCCGACCGGCTACTCCTTCAACCTCGACGGCACCATGATCTACATGACCATGGCGTCCCTGTTCATCGCCGACGCCATGGGTACGCCGATGTCGATCGGCGAGCAGATCCCGCTGCTGCTCTTCCTGCTGGTCGCCTCGAAGGGCGCGGCCGGTGTGACGGGTGCGGGGCTCGCCACCCTCGCGGGTGGCCTCCAGTCCCACAAGCCCGGGCTCGTGGACGGTGTCGGTCTCATCGTGGGTATCGACCGCTTCATGAGCGAGGCCCGCGCGCTGACCAACTTCGCCGGTAACGCCGTCGCCACGGTGCTGATCGGTACGTGGACGAAGGAGATCGACAAGGAGCGGGTGGAGCAGGTGCTCGCGGGGCAGCTGCCGTTCGACGAGCGGACGCTCCTCGACGAGGGTTCCGAGGCTGTGACGGACTCGGAGGCCGAGCAGGGCGGCGAGAAGGCGCTGGCCAAGGCGTAGCTTCGCCGCGGGGGTGGCTGTCGCCCTCGCAGCACGGGAGCCGGGTCGCCCCTTGCGCAAGGGGCGCCGGGTTCCCCCCAAAAAAAAGCACACAGACACCGAGCGGTCGGATTCTCCCCCGAGATCCGGCCGCTCGGTCATTTTTGTTCCGGCTGCTGAGCCCTTGGTTCCGGCTGCTCGGCCCTTGCTTCCGGCTGCTCGGCGCGGCTCCGTGTTCCGGCCGCCCGGCTCCGCCACCTCGGTGGCTCGGACTCGGGCGGCCGTTGCCTTGACGCCGACGTCAAGGCATACCGTCGGCTCATGCGAATCGGCGAGCTGGCGGCGCGAGGCGGGACGACCGCGAGGGCGGTGCGGTACTACGAGTCGCTGGGGCTGCTGCCGGGGCGGCGCAGCGGCAACGGCTATCGGACGTACGACGAGGGTGATCTGCGGCTGTTGCGGCAGATCCGTACGTTGCAGGACTTCGGGTTCGGCCTGGAGGAGACGCGGCCCTTCGTGGAGTGTCTGCGGGCCGGGCACCCGGAGGGCGACTCCTGCCCGGCCTCGCTCGTGGTCTACCGCCGCAAGCTCGGCGAGCTCGACGCACTGATCGGCGAGCTGACGGCCGTACGCGCACAGGTCGCCGATCAGCTCCTGCGGGCCGAGAGGGCGCGGGACGAGCTGGCGGCCGAGGCGGGGGTTCCGGGCGGTCCGGAGCCCGAGTGTGAGCTGGGAGGGCGGGCGACATGAGCAGAGCAACGGGAGTGGCCGAGGTGACGGACGCGAACTTCGACGCGGAGGTGATCGGGGCGGAGCTGCCCGTGCTGGTGGAGTTCACCGCCGACTGGTGCCCGCCGTGCCGGCAGATGGCGCCGGTGCTCAGCGCCCTCGCCGCGGAGGAGGGCGAACGGCTGAAGGTGGTCCAGTTGGACGTCGACACCAGTCCGGTCACCACGAACGCGTACAAGGTGCTGTCGATGCCGACGTTCATGCTGTTCCGGAACGGTGAGCCCGTACGGGCGATGGTGGGCGCCCGCCCCAAGCGGCGGCTGCTTCAGGAGCTGTCCGACGTGCTGTGACGCGTCCCCCCGGACGCCGCTCCGGACACGAAGAAATCCAGGCCCGACGAGCCGACCGGCTACTGGATGAGCAACCTGTCCGCCACCACCCCGGTCGTGCTTGAGTTCGCGGTAGTGGTGTTCGATCCGCCAGCGCATCTTCGCCCACCGCGCCAGGTCAGCGACTTGCGTCTTGCTGATGTCCGGCAGGATCATAGCCGGCGCGGTCTTTGCCGGGCAGCAGGTTCACCGTCGCCGCGGAGATGTGCATGGTCCGGGTCTGCGGCCCGTTAGTGGTGTTGAGGTAGGGCGTCGCGGCGGCGAAGTCGCTTCCCTGAGCGGGCGATCCGCCGCACCGGTCGGACAGCGCGAGCGTGTTGCGGCGCACCACCCTCCCGGGGATGAACACTGCCTCTAAGAATCTCATTCGCCCTATGCGCCGAGGTAGCGGGCGATGTCGCCACCATCCATCAACGGTTCGGCTTGGTCGGCGTCTGCTGATGGCTCCATCGCAGAATGCAGCTTGTCCAGGTCCGACATGGCGACTCGATGTCGCTTCGCAGCGGTGTGCCGAGCCCCGCCTCGTCGGCCTTCGAGGACAGGATCTGGCCCTCCACTACGCCGATGTTTGTGGCCACCGCGGAGCAGCAGGAGTGCCGGACACCGCCCGATGCGTTGATCCTCCCCAGGTTACGGTGCGACGCCAATGGCGCTCGCGCAAACAGGACACACGGCGCCTGCATACAGGGTGACATGAAATCTTTTGCTACAAATGGCCGGCGGATCTAGGCTCCTTTTATGGCTATTGCCACCACTAATCCTGTGACGGGCGAGGTCATTAAGACCTTCGATGAACTCACCCCCGAGCAGCTTGATGACAAGCCGGCCCGGGCCGCCGCCGCGGCGAAGTCCTACCGCCTGACGAGCGTGGAGCAGCGCGCTCAGTGGCTGAACCAGGCGGCCGACGTGCTGGAGAAGGACGCCGACGCCGTCAGCCGGATGATCACCACGGAGATGGGCAAGACGCTCCGGGCCGCCCGCGAGGAGGTGGCCAAGTGCGTCCACGGACTGCGCTTCTACGCCGCCCACGGCCCGGCATTCCTGCGGGATCTGCGGAACGACGCCGGGAACGTCGGCGCCAAGGAGTCCTTCGTGACGTACCAGCCGATCGGCGTGGTGCCGGCGGTGATGCCGTGGAATCTGCCGCTGTGCCAGGCGATGAAGGCTATTGAGAATTTGATAATCGCGCGAACCGGATAGACGAAGAGGGAGTGTGTCACCATGTCGAATTCGTCGCTGAAGAAGGTTCTCATCACGGGAGCGGGTTCCGGCTTCGGTTTTGAGGCGGCCATGCGGCTGGCCCAGAAGGGATTCGACGTCATCGCCGGCGTCGAGATCTATGCCCAGGTTCAGACCCTGAAGTGGCAGGCGGCCGAGCGGAAGGCCGACCTGCACGTGGAGAAGCTCGACGTCACCAATGACGGCGACCGACGCAAGGCTCTCGACTGGGGCGTGGAGATCCTCGTGAACAACGCGGGTGTCGGAGAAGGAGGTTCGACGGTCGACATCCCCGGCGCGAACATCCGGCACCAGTTCGAGGTCAACGTCACGGGGCCGCTTCTGCTCACGCAGGGGATCGCTAAGCAGATGATCAAGCGCGGCGAGGGCCGTATCGTCTGGGTCTCCTCACGGGAGGGCCTGAACGTCAATCCGTTCACGGGTATCTACTCGGCGTCCAAGCACGCGATCGAGGCGATCGCCGAGACCATGGCGTATGAGCTGCAGGAGTACAACATCGAGGTCGCCACCGTGAATCCGGGGCCGTTCCTGACCGGCTTCAACGACCGAATGTTCCAGACGTGGGAGAGCTGGGAGGACGACCCCTCGGAGCGGCTGTTCGACTACTCCCAACTTGCCTTCCCGCGGGCGCAGTTCGACCCTGAGGCGGTCTTCGCCACGGTGACGGCCGTGGCGGCCGGCGAGGTCGACAGCTTCCGGAACCTGGAGCCGAAGTCGATGATCGACGAGACCAAGCAGCTGCAGCAGCTTCCGTGGGAGCGCAAGGTCACCGATGGCCTCGGTACCCGGCATCAGGCCATCAAGAACGCCTACAAGATGAAGCCGGAGACGCCGGTCTCGGCTTGAACCGGCATCGCATCAACATGGCGCCCCCCGGCAAGGGCCGCGTGACACCAATCGCTCGAAACGGGCCGAAAGGGTGCTCATGCCTGTGAAACCGACCGCTCTGCAGGATCGCTTCCGCAACCGTGGTACCGCGTACACGCTGGAGGAGCGGGCGGAACTCGGCATCACCGGGCGGCTGCCCGCGGCAGTCGAAACCCTCGAGGAGCAGGCGAGCCGGGCCTACGCGCAGCTCAACGGTCAGCCGAACGACCTGCACAAGTACATCTATCTCAACGAGATTCACGACCGCAACGAAGTGCTGTACATCAAGCTGCTGGCCGACCACCTCGACGAGCTCCTGCCGGTGGTGTACGACCCGACGGTGGGTGACGCGATCGAGCAGTGGTCGGCTGGCTCGTCGACATCCACGGCCTGGTGACGGACGACATGCGGGACCTGCCCGACTGCCAGCAGGTCCACGCACGGCCGAAAGCCGAGGCAGCCGGATGGGCCGACGGACAGATCGACGTCCTGACGGCGCGGACCACGTCTTCGGTGAACGCGTTGTGGGCGGTCGACGTGCCGATGAGGATGGTGGGTTTCACATGCTTGATCGTGGTGGACAGCGGCAGCAGGATGGGACGTTCGACGCCTTCCGCCAGAAGCACGCCGCGACGCCGTCAGGCCAGGACTTCGAGTAGTCGTTTGCCCAGGACCCCGGCCGAATGCGGGTTCTGGCCGGTGATGAGGTTGCGGTCCTCGACCATGTACGGCTCCCAGCTCGGACCCCGGCTGAAGTCGACCCCGAGCTTCTCCTTGAGGTCGGTCTCCAGCAGCCACGGGGCTCGGGGAGCCAATCCGACGCCCTCCTCCTCGTCGTTGGTGAAGGCCGTGATCTTGTAGCCCTTGAACGGCGAGACACCGTGGATCCGGGTGGCCAGCATCGCGGCCGGGGCGTGGCACACGATCGCCAGGGGTTTACCCGACTGCAGCTGCTCGGTCAGCAGGCGCCCAGCGTCGGGGTCGAACGCCAGGTCCTGCATCGGCCCGTGACCGCCCGGTAGGTAGACGGCGTCGTAGTCCTCGAGCCGTACGTCCGAGAGCTTGAGCGGCCGCCGCATCCCCTCGGCGTCGCGGATGATGTTCTCCTGCTTCAGAGCCCCGTCCTCACCATCATTGAAGGACGGGCGCAGGCTCATCATGTCGACGGTGGGAATCACGCCGTCCGGAGTGGCGATGATCACCTCGTGACCGGCATCCGTGAGGATCTTGTACGGGTTCGCGAACTCCTCCGCCCAGTAACCCGTGGCATGCCGCGTGCCGTCCTTAAGCACCCAGTAGCTGGCACCGCTGACGATGAACAGTACCTTCGCCATACCCAATGCTCCTTTGCCCTGACTTCACGCGTCGGCGCGCCCACGGTTGGGCAATCCCAACGCACTTCGCACGCTAGGCGGGCCATTGCTGTCGCGCACTTTGGAGCCGCAGGCTCGGAGCCCGAGCACCGGCGGGTGGGCACGGTGCGGCTCGAGGTGTCCTGGACCTCGGCGGGGTCGTACGGGTGAATCACTCCGGGCTCGGTGGGCGACCTGTCCAGGCGAGCCGCACTGTTCACCGGGGCGGAGCAACCCCTCGTGAAGCTGCAGGGACCGGCACAGCTCCTTTAACGCCCTCTCGCGGGCCGCGCAGCGGGGCAGGCGCGCCAGAAGAGGGCGCGGTGGTCGCGCAGGAGGGTCAGGGCCTCCATCAAGGAACTCGTCGCTTTTCCAGACCGCCGGCGATCAGGGCGCGCAGCCGGGTGTCCGCCGAGTCGGAGGTGTCGGGGTGACTCCCGTACAGGATGAGCAGCGGCAGCTGTTGTTGAGAGCTGCAATTGCGCTCGGGGGGTTTTTCTGCGTATATTTAATGGTTCGCGATTTGATGGAAGTCCGTCGCGAGGAAGTTCAATTGAACGAAGTATATCCGGGCGGGAGCGGAATTGTCAAACAGAAGCTCGCACAAAGAATTCTCCGACGATGAATTGCAGCGTGAGCAGGAATTCATCGACGGGCTGTACGCGCGCGTGGACGCCCTGCGCGGGGACACCGAGGTCTCCGTCTCGGACGCGCTCGCACAGGGGAACACGCCCATGCAGGCGCGGCTGGAGCGGGACATCCTCGTCGCCGAACGCTCGGGGCTGCTCGCCGCGCTGAACGCCGTGGACGGTTCGCTCTGCTTCGGCCGGATCGACCTGACCTCCGGCACCAGCCACCACATCGGCCGTATCGGTATCCGCGCCGACGACGCCGACCTCACGCCGATCCTCATCGACTGGCGGGCCGACGTCGCCCGCCCCTTCTACCTCGCCACCGGCCACACCCCCATGGGGCTGCGCCGACGTCGCCACATCACCACCGAGGGCCGTGACGTCACCGCCCTGCACGATGAACTCCTCGACCTCGGCGACCGGACCCGGACCGGCCACGAGGACCCCACCGGTGACGCCGTCCTGCTCGCCGCGCTCGACGCGGCCCGCACCGGCCGCATGCACGACATCGTGCAGACCATCCAGGCCGACCAGGACCGCATCATCCGCGCACCGCACCGCGGCGTGCTGGTCGTGGAGGGCGGTCCGGGCACCGGCAAGACGGCCGTCGCCCTGCACCGGGCGGCCTATCTGCTCTACGAGCACCGCGAGCTGCTCGCCAAGCGCGCCGTCCTGATCGTCGGCCCCAACCCCGCCTTCCTCGGCTACATCGGCGAGGTGCTGCCCTCCCTCGGCGAGACGGGTGTCCTGCTCGCGACGGTCGGCGAGCTGTTCCCCGGAGTGAAGGCCACCGCCCGGGACACCCCGGACGCGGCCCGCGTCAAGGGCCGCGCGGACATGGCCGACGTCCTCGCCGCCGTCGTACGCGACCGGCAGGCGCTGCCCGACCCGGTGATCGCCATCGAGCACGACCGGGAGATCCTCATGCTCGACGACGACCTCGTACGGGTCGCCCGCGAGCACACCCGCGAGGCGAAACTCCCGCACAACGTGGCGCGCGAGCACTTCGAGGGCCACATCCTCAACACGCTCACCGACATGGTCGCCGAACGCATCGGCACCGACCCCTACGACGGCTCCAACCTGCTGGACCCCGCCGACATCACCCAGATCCGCGACGAGCTCGCCGACAATCCCGAAGTCTGGTCGGCCATCGACCAGTTGTGGCCCCGGCTCACCCCGCGGCGCCTCCTCGCCGACTTCCTCGCCGCCCCCGAGGGGTACGTGTCCGACGAGGACGCGGCCGCCATCCGCCGCCCGGTGACACGGGCGTGGACCGTGGCGGACGTACCGCTGCTCGACGAGGCGGCCGAACTCCTCGGCGTGGACGACCGGGTGGCACGGGCGGTCGCCGAGCGCGAGCGGGAGGAGCAGATCGCGTACGCGCAGGGTGTGCTGGACGTGTCGTTCGCGTCCCGTACGTACGAGTTCGAGGACAAGGAGGACAGCGACCCCGAAAGCTCCGAGGTGCTGTCCGCACACGACATCATCGACGCCGAGCGGTTCGCGGAACGGCAGGAGGAGGACGACCACCGCAGCGCCGCCGAGCGTGCGGCGGCCGACCGTACCTGGGCGTTCGGGCACATCATCGTCGACGAGGCGCAGGAGCTGTCGCCCATGGCGTGGCGGCTGCTGATGCGGCGCTCGCCCACCCGCTCGATGACCCTGGTCGGCGACCCCGCGCAGACCGCCGAGGAAGCGGGCGTCGGCTCCTGGGCCGGCATCCTCCAGCCGTATGTCGAGGACCGCTGGGAGCACACCCGCCTCGGCGTCAACTACCGCACCCCGGCCGAGATCATGGAGCTCGCGGCGGGGATCGTACGGGCCGAGAACCCCGCCTTCGAGCCGCCGAGCTCGGTCCGCTCAACGGGAGTGCGCCCCTGGGTCCGCAAGGCCCTCGGCGACCTGCCCGGCGAGGTGGCCAAGGCGGTCGCCGAGCTGACGCCCGCCGAGGGGCGCCTCGCGGTGATCGCGCCGCGTGAGCTGCACCGGGTGCTCGCCGCGCGACTGGACGGTGTGACGGCGGGCGGGGAGCCGGACCTGACGCGGACGGTCGTGCTGCTCGACCCCCGGCAGGCCAAGGGCCTGGAGTTCGACTCGGTGCTGGTCGTGGAGCCGGGGCGGTTCGGTACGAGTGATCTGTATGTGGCGCTCACTCGTGCGACGCAGACGTTGGGGGTCGTGTACGAGGGGGAACTGCCGGAAGGGCTGGTGACGGGCGTGGGGTGACGTCCTCCGGTAACAGGGTCTCGCCCCCGCCACCCCTACCCGTCCCATTTCTGGGGGC
>NZ_VMNX01000258.1 GCF_009377235.1 Streptomyces acidicola | reverse complement strand
GACAGGAGGGGCGGGCCCGGCTCCGCCGACACGGCCACCGCCCCCGCTGCCGCCTCCGACAGCCGCGTTGGTTCCCGGATGCGTCACCGAGCGGCCGCCACGGCGTGACTCGATGAGGGAGACCGCCTTCTCGGGCAGCCACGCGGAGGCCGTGCCGCTGTCGTCGGAGCCGGAGCCGAAGAGGTGGGGCGCCAGCTGGGCCTGGAGGTCGGCCGGGTTGGGGCGCGCGGTCGGGTCCATCTGCATACAGGACTCGATCAGCGGCCGCAGCTCATCGGGCAGCCCGGAGAGGTCCGGTCCCTCCCTGAGCAGCATGAACACGGTCTCGACGGGATTCGCGCCATGGAAGGGCGCATGCCCGGTCGCCGCGAAGACGAGCATCGAACCGAGCGAGAACACATCGCTCGCGCCGGTCACGCTCCGTGAGTCCTTGGCCTGTTCGGGCGACATGTAGGCGGGTGTGCCGACGGCGACGTTGGTCATGGTCAGCCGGGTGTTGGACACACCGGAGGCGATACCGAAGTCGATCACTCTCGGCCCGTCCTCGACCACGAGCACGTTGGAGGGCTTCAGGTCCCGGTGGACGAGCCCGGCCCCGTGGATCGACTGGAGGGCCTCCGCGACCCCCGCCGCGAACCAGCGCACCGCCTGGGCCGGGAGCGGCCCGCAGTCGGTCACTATCTCTTCCAGCGAGGGCGCGGGCACGTACGCGGTCGCGAGCCACGGCACGGCCGCGCGCGGGTCCGCGTCGACCACGGCCGCCGTGTAGAAGCCGGAGACGGCCCGCGCCGCCTCGACCTCGCGCGTGAAACGGACCCGGAACAACTGGTCCTCGGCGAGCTCCGTTCTGACGGTCTTGATCGCCACTCGACGGCCCGACGCCGACCGCGCGAGATAGACCAGCCCCATGCCGCCGGCACCCAGCCGTCCCAGCACCTCGAACGGCCCGATCCGCCGCGGATCGTGCTGCGTCAGCTGATCCACCACTTGCCCTGCCACCTCCCCGTACGGGCCGCGTCACCCTCGAATGAACACGACCCCGTGCAGCGTCTCACCACGGCACCGCCGCGGCGGCACGCCCCCCGATTCTTCCTGCCCGCGCCACCGGTTGCGAACCCGGCGACGGATCGGGGTGTCTCAGGACAAAACCACGGGATACACCCTCAGGGGAAGCCGCCGCCCGGATCGTGGGACGGGTTCTGGTGACTTCTGGGGGTTCTTGAGAGTTCAGAAAGCATCGAAGGTGGCTGGGCGTGGCTGATATTGGCGGTTGGAAGGGCCGGTATCAGTGGTGGTCGTAGTCAAGGGTGACATGTCTGGGTGACATGTCTCTGGTGGTGCGTACTGCTGGCAGGTTCCGGTGGTGTGCGCCGGCGGTGCGTGAGTGTGGTGCATGCCGGTGCGCGCCCCCTTCAGCGCTGAAGCAGCGCGAACGACGCCCCCTGGTCGTCCGTGACCACCGCCACACGCCCGTACGAGGCGTCGAACGGCGGGACCTGCACGCGTCCGCCCAGCCGCTGCACCGTACCGAGCGCTTCCTCGGCGTCCGTCACACCGAAGTGGACGAGGAAGTGGGGCGGCATCTCGGCCGGGAAGACCTCCGCGAGGTCGGCGCGGCCGAAGTCGGGGGAGGCGCCGGGGCCGAAGAGGGCGTCGTGGAAGAGGGCGCCGTAGAAGTCGTTGGCGACCTTGGTGTCCCGCGCGTACAACTCGGCCCAGGCGAAGGTGCCGGGTTCGTGGCGGCGGCCGAAGCCCTGGTGGGTGCCGGGTTGCCAGATCCCGAAGACGGCGCTTTCCGGGTCGGTGGCGAGGGCCGTGGCGCCGAGAGGGCCGAGGCGGGTGGGGGTGGTGATGAGCCGGCCGCCGTGGGTCTCGATCCGCTCGGCCAGGGCGGTGGCGTCGGGGGTCGCGAAGTGGAGGGTCCAGACGGTCGGCATACGGCCGTTCACCTTGGGCGCGAGGGCGGCGACGGGCTCCCCCTCCTTGTACGCCCACACCGAGGTGCCGTACCCCTCCCCGAACGTCCACCCGAAGAGGCCGCCGTAGAACCGCTTGCCCGCCTCCAGGTCGGGCAACTGCGCGTCCACCCAGCAGGGGACGCCCTCCGGGTACGGTCCGACATGTGACGCTTGATCGGCCATACGGCCAACGTAACGGGCTTTGGGGCGGGGCGCGCGGTACGGGTAGGCCGACTGGGGCGGTGCCGCCTCCGCCGCCTCGGACCCTGTTTCCGTGGGTCGGCCCCCGGACCCCCGCTCCTCAAACGCCGCAGAATGGGTAGGGGCGGCGGGGGCGAAAGA
Source organism: Streptomyces acidicola (assembly GCF_009377235.1). GTDB lineage: Bacteria > Actinomycetota > Actinomycetes > Streptomycetales > Streptomycetaceae > Streptomyces > Streptomyces acidicola. The sequence goes on along the minus strand of NZ_VMNX01000258.1, from coordinate 11,078 downwards.
AACTCGCCATTCACGCCGGACCCCGTCCCACGAACCCCTTGGTGAAAGACGTACGCCCCATTTGCAGTCGGCCGAATCGCGCTCCCATCACCCCTCGGTAAGCTGACGGCATGACAGGACAAGTGCGTACCGTCGACGGCCGCGTGGCCGGCCGACGTGGGCAGGCGACCCGGCAGAAGCTGCTCGACTGCCTCAGCGAGATGCTCAGCTCCTCCCCGTACCGGGACGTCAAGGTCATCGATGTCGCCCGGAGGGCGGGGACTTCACCCGCGACCTTCTATCAGTACTTCCCGGACGTCGAAGGCGCCGTCCTCGAAATCGCTGATCAAATGGCCACCGAGGGCGCCGAGTTGACCGAGTTGCTCGAAGGACGGTCCTGGGCCGGCAAGGCCGGCTGGCAGACCGCGCAGGAGCTCGTCGACGGCTTCCTGGACTTCTGGCGCAGGAACGACGCGATCCTGCGCGTCGTCGACCTGGGCGCGGCCGAGGGCGACAAACGCTTCTACAAGATCCGCATGAAGATCCTCAACTCCGTGAACAACTCCCTCGCGGACGCGGTCGCCGAGCTCCAGTCGAGGGGCAGGGTCGACAAGGACGTGAACCCGGCGGCGATCGCCGGTTCAATCGTCGCCATGCTCGCCGCCGTGGCCTCGCACCAGAAGGGCTTCCAGAGCTGGGGCGTCAAACAGGCCGAACTGAAGCCGAATCTGGCCCTGTTGGTGCACCTCGGCATCACGGGCAGGAAGCCGACCAAGTAGCGACAGATTTCGAAAGATTCTCTTCCAAGTCCTGTCAAACAGGCGGCAGTCGACCCGGCCCCCGGGAGGCTGCCGCCTGTCGGCTTTGTGCGGCCCGTCGCTCCCTCACCACCAGGCGTTCACACCCGGACCAGGCGTTCACGTCGACGGTCGGCGCCGGTCAGCGCCGATCGACACCGGTCAGCGCCGTACGAGCCGGAACACCCGGATCTCCCGCTCCACCCTCCCCTGGTACGTCGCGTACGGCGGCCAGAACGCCAGCAGCGCCTGCCACGCGACCGCCCGCTCCTCCTCCTCCAGCAGCCGCGCCCTGACCGGGATGTCCTCGCCCTTCCAGTTGATCTCGGCGTCGGGGTGGGCGAGGAGGTTGGCGGTCCAGGCGGGGTGGCTGGTGCGGCCGAAGTTGGAGCCTATGAGGAGCCAGCTCGCGGGCAGCCCGCCGGACACGGACTCCGGCATGCAGGCCAGTGGCGTACGGCGCGGCTGTCCGCTCCTCGCCCCGGTGGCCGTCAGGATCGCACCGGGCAGCATCCGTGCGCTGAGCAGCACCTTTCCGTGGGTCAGCCGGTGGGCCGTGCGGTCGAGCGCGGGGATGACGTGCGGCGCGATCCGCGCGAACGTCCGCGTGGACGACATCCACTGCACCAGCCGGAGGCCCAGACCGTTCCCTTTCCTCGCGGCCGCCATCAGACCGCCACCTCCCCGTCCTCGAAGAGCCGGGCCGCGTCGGCCGCGTGCGCGCGCAGCCGGTGCACCGGGCCGAAGAGCAGCTCGTCCCCGGCGGCTCGCTTGAAGTACAGGTGCGCATCGTCTTCCCAGGTGAACCCGATACCCCCGTGCAACTGGATCCCCTCGGCCGCCGCCACCCGCAGCGCCTCCAGCGCCTGGGCCAGCGCGAGCCCGCCCACCCGCTCCCCAGGGACGGTGGGGGATGTGCGGGCCGGGTCGGCCGGGTCGGCGGTATGGGTTGTGCCGGGCGTACGGGTCGTGCCGGGTGTATGGGTCGTGCCGGGCGTACGGGTCGTGCCGGGCGTACGGGTCGTGCTGGGCTTATGAGCCGTCGCCCAGGCCGCGTAGTACGCCGCCGATCGCGCCGCCTGCACCCGTACGTACACGTCCGCCAGTCGGTGCTTCACCGCCTGGAAGGACCCGATCGGCCGTCCGAACTGCTCCCTCTGCCGTACGTAGGCGACCGTCCGCTCCAGGGCCCGGCCGGCCGCGCCCACGGCCTCGGCGGCCAGGACGGCGGCGACGGCGTCCCCTGTGCCGGCCAGCGCCTCAAGTGCGTCGCCCGTCTCCTCCCCGGTGCCGAGCAACTCCGCTGCCACATTGCGTAGTTCGAGGCGGGACCGCGGTCGCGTCTCGTCGAGGGACGTCTGCCGTACGCACGTCAGGCCCTCCGCCGGGGCCCGTACGGCGAACAGCAGCGTGCGCGAGCGCGCGTACCCTCCGGTGTGCGCGGCCACCACCAGCAGCTCCGCGCTGTGCCCGTCGAGCACCTGCTCCACCTGCCCGTACAGCCGCCACCCGCCGTCGGCGCGCCTCGCCTGCACTCCACCCGCGCGCCCGCCACCGGCCCAGTCCCCGCCGTTGTCGCCGGTCAGCCCGAGGACGTCCCCGAGACACGGGCCCGGTACGGCCAGGGCAGCGGTCGCCCTGCCACCGGCCAGGCGCGGCAGCAGGTCGGCACGCTGCTCCTGCGTGCCGAGGGCGAGAAGCAGCGGGGCGACCACAACGCAGGTCGCAAGGAACGGGCTCGGGACCAGCGCGCGGCCCAGCTCCTCTCCTGCCAGTGCCAGTTCCGTCGCCGAGCACCCGATCCCGCCGTACTCCTCGGGGAGGGCCAGTCCGGGCAGCCCCAGCTGGTCGGCGAAGGTGGTCCACAGCCCGCTGTCGTACCCGCCGTCGGTCCGTACGGCCGCGCGCACCTCCTCCGGGCCGCAGCGCTTCAGGAGCACCTCCCGTACCGTGCGCCGGATCTCTTCCTGTTCGGCGGTGAAGCGGGCGTCCATGGGCGGGTCCCCCTCTTCCTCACTGAGGATCTGACGGTCCGTCATATTAGGCCCAGGGTGCCCGGCTGCACAGCCCCGGCACTCCCCTCTCCCGATCCGCTCCATCTGATGTACCGTCAGATTCATGACTGCTGCTGTGACCGGTCGAAGGGTCGCGATCGTCGGCGTCTCCCTCTCCGACTGCGGCCGCGTGGACGACGCGACGCCGTACGCCCTGCACGCCCAGGCCGCCCGCCGGGCCCTGGCCGACTCCGGGCTCGGGCGTGAGGTCGTCGACGGCTTCGCGTCGGCGGGGCTGGGCACACTGGCCCCCGCGGAGGTCGCCGAGTACCTGGGGCTGCGGCCGACGTGGATGGACTCCACCTCCGTGGGCGGCTCCACCTGGGAGGTCATGGCGGCCCACGCGGCGGACGCGATCGCGGCGGGCCACGCGAACGCGGTGCTGCTCGTATACGGCTCGACGGCCCGCGCGGACATCAAGGCGGGGCGGCGAACGGGCAACCTGTCCTTCGGAGCCGGCGGCCCCCTCCAGTTCGAGGTCCCCTACGGTCACACGCTCATCGCCAAGTACGCCATGGCCGCCCGCCGCCACATGCACCAGTACGGCACCACGCTGGAGCAGCTCGCCTCCGTCGCCGTCCAGGCCCGCGCGAACGCCGGGCCCAACCCCGAGGCCATGTTCCGCGAACCGATCACGGCCGACGACGTCCTGTCCGGCCCGATGATCGCGGACCCCTTCACCAAGCTGCACTGCTGCATACGGTCCGACGGCGGGGCGGCGGTGCTGCTGGCGGCCGAGGAGTACGTACAAGACAGCCGCTCGGCCCCGGTGTGGATCCTCGGCACCGGGGAGCACGTCTCGCACACCACCATGTCCGAGTGGCCCGACTTCACGGTCTCCCCGGCAGCGGTGAGCGGGCGCCTCGCCTTCGAGCGGGCGGGGGTGCGCCCCCAGGAGATCGACTTCGCCGAAATCTACGACGCCTTCACGTACATGACGCTGGTGACACTGGAGGACCTCGGCTTCTGCGGGAAGGGCGAGGGCGGGGCGTTCGTGGAGAAGGGGCGGCTGACGCTGACCGGCGACCTGCCGGTGAACACCGACGGGGGTGGCCTGTCGGCCCAGCACCCGGGGATGCGGGGGCTGTTCCTGCTCGTGGAGGCCGTACGGCAGTTGCGCGGCGAGGCGGGCGAGGGACGGCAGGTCCACGCGGCGGACGGCGGCACGCCCCGGCTGGCTGTCGCGTCCGGGACGGGCGGCTGGTTCTGCTCGTCGGGGACGGTGGTGCTCGGACGGGGATGAGGGCGCCCGGATCCGCACAGGCAGGTCCGCCGTCGAGCCCGCCGCGGGGGCCACGAACCGAGTCCGCCGCCGAGTCCGCCGCCGAGTCCGCTAGGACAGGGTGTCGGCGACCACTGAAGCCGCCTCCGCGATCAGCTTGTTGTCGTGGGTGTCGTCCTCCTTGCCGCGGTTCGTCAGGATCGCCATGACGATGGGGGCGGAGTCGGGGGGCCACACGACGGCGATGTCGTTACGGGCGCCGTAGTAGCTGCCGGACCCGGTCTTGTCGCCGACCACCCAGCCCTCGGGCACCCCGGCCCGGATGACCTCGTCCCCGGTGGTGTTGGTCTTCAGCCACGTCGTGAGCCGGTCACGCTCCCGCTTGCCAAGGACGTCTCCGAGAACGTACGCGCGCAGGTCCTTGGCGACGGCCCGCGGGGTGGTCGTGTCCCGTGTCTCGCCCGGCACCCAGTTGCTCAGGTGGGGCTCGATGCGATCCATCGAGGTGACCTTGTCGCCCAGCTTCCTGAGTTCCGCTTCGAGAGCCTTGGGGCCGCCGAGCTCCTCGTACAGCAGGTTCGCCGCGGCGTTGTCGCTGTACCGGACGGCGGCGTCGCACAGCTCGCTCAGCGTCATCCCGGTCTCGACGTGCTTCTCGGTGATCGGGGAGTTGGCGATCAGGTCGTCCTCGGAGTACCTGACCACCCTGTTCATGCCGCTCAGGGAGTACTTCCGCAGGACGGCGCCGGCTTCGAGCGCCTTGAACGTGGAGTGGTAGCCGAAGCGCTCGCCGTCCCGGTAGGCCACCTCGCGTCCGGTACCGGTGTCGATCGCGTAGACGCCGAGCCGGGCGTCGTACTCACGCTCCAGTTCCTTCAACTCGCCGGTGAACGGGGCCGTTGCCGCGACCGGGACCGTCGTCACGGCGGACCGGGACGGCAAGGCCGAAGAGGTCTGCGAGGTCGACGAGGCCGTGGAACCGTCCTGGCCGCAGGCGGCGAGCGGGACGAGGAGAGCAAGCACGGCGAGCGCGCCGCGCAGGGCGCGACGGGCAGAAGTGAGGCGGGCAGAAGTGAGGCGGCCAGAAGTGAGGCGGGCAGAAGTGAGGCGGGCAGGTGTGTGGCGTGTGGTGCGCATGGTCCAACCTCCTGGGTGGTCGTGACTTGGGGCGAGGGATCGATCCGGGGATCACCCTCACCGCCGGGCAGCCATGCGGTCCAATACGCGAACGCGCCGTTCCATGCCGATTCGGCATAGAGGTCGGGCCATGCGTCTGGCCGTGGATGGGGCCGTGGGTGGGCCATGGCTTTGGCATAAGGTTCCGGCTGTGGACCTGGTCGGAGCGTGTCGTGCGTTCGTCAGCGTCAGCGAGCACGGCAGTTTCACCGTGGGTGCGGCCGCCGCCCGGATGTCGCAGTCCGTGGCCAGCCGTCGCGTCGCCGCGCTGGAGGAACGCTTCGGCGAGCCGTTGTTCGAGCGCACGTCACGGCGGGCCGTCCTCACCCCCTTCGGCCGGGAGATGCTGCCGACGGCCAGACAGCTCGTGCAGGCGGCCGACGTACTGCTGCACGAGGCGGAGGCCGCCAAACGCAAGCCATGGCGGCTCGCGGTGCCCGGCATCTGCTCCACGGCCGGTCTCGCCCGCCTCGTCGCCGAGGCACGCGGGCACGGCGTCACCCTCGATCTCCGCGTCGCGGGACCGGCGCAGCGCAGGGAGCTCCTCCACGCTCAGCAGGTGCGGGCCGCCCTGCTCGCGGTGGAGCCCGACGACGCGAGGTGGTCCGTGCCGCTCGGGCTTGCCGGAGCCCAGCATCCGGGCGTGAACCGCGTCTACCTCGACACACTGCGGGTCGGACGAGCCTCCTCCGGCCCCGCCCGCCGCGTCTGGATCCAGCCCGAGGACGATGTGCCGCACATCCGCGACCCCCTGGCACGACTACGCGACGCCGTCGGCCTGCGACCCGCACAGCTCGTCGCCGCGCCCGACCTGACGACCGCTGCGGCGGAAGTCTTTTGCTCACGCGACCTGTTGCTGTGCTCCCCCGCCCAGGCCGAGGAACTCGCCCTGACCTGGCGGCCCGTCGGCGAGATCACGCTCTGCCGGGGCTTCGTCCTCGCCGCCGCCGGCGACGGCAATCCGCAGATCGTCGAAGCGCGCCTGGGCGACGCCGTCGCCCGCTGTCTGGGCGCGGAAACCTCAGGAGGGGCAGGGACTTGAGCACCGAGGCGTTACTGCACGACCTGCGCGGGCAACTGCGCGACGGCGGCCTGCACGGCTGCCTGCTCGTGCGGGATCTGCACACGGGAGATGAACTGGGGATCGAGCCGGACACCCGGCTGCCGTCCGCGTCGCTGGTCAAGGTCCCCCTCGCGATGGCGACGCTCGAACGCATCCGGCGGGGCGAACTCGACGGAGCGACGGCCCTCGACGTGCCGCCCGGGCGGATCACCACAGCCGGCCCCATCGGGCTGAGCCGCTTCCGCCACCCCGCACGGATCGCGGTCGACGACCTGCTCTACCTGAGCACCTGCCTGAGCGACAGCCATGCCGCCGACGCCCTGTTCGGCCTCACCCCGCCCGCCCGGGTCGCCGAGATCCTCCACGAGCTCGGGCTGCGCGACATCGCCGTCCGGCACACGATGAACGAGCTGATGGACACCCCCGTCGAACGCCTCGACGCCACCGAGGTCCACCTCGCCCACTCCCTCGCCATCGACGCCGGCACCAGCGGCCGCGGCCACCGGGTGCCCCAACTCGACACCACCCGCGCCAACACCGGCAGCGCACGCGCGTGGGTCGAACTGCTCCAGGCCCTGTGGACACCGTCGAAGATCCATCCCGAGGTGGCCGAACGCGTGCGTGACCTCATGGCCCACAACGTGCTCCGGCACCGGCTCGCCCCGGACTTCACCTCCGACGCCACCACCTGGTCCTCCAAGACCGGCACGCTCCTGAACCTCCGCCACGAGATCGGCGTCGTCGAACACACCGACGGCCAGGCCTACGCCATCGCCGCCCTCACGGAATCACTCGTCCCGGCCGGCAGCCAGCCCGGAGCCGAGGCCCTCATGGCCCAGGTCGCACGCGAACTGCGGGACCACCTGCGGCAGCTGTGGTAGCCAGGCCCCGGCCCACGTCGCCTACGTCGCCTACGGCTGGACCCTTATCGCGGCCTCGTCGTTGGCGGGGTTCGGGTCGCGGCGATCGGTGTCGCCCCTGTCCAGAATGGTCGCCGAGCCCTCCCCTGGTTCGCCGAGGCGCAGGGTGAACTCGAAGGTGCGGGAGTCGCCCGGCTCCAGCCGGCGGATGTCGCAGGTGTACGCGAAGCCGTTGCTCTCGCAGTAGGGCTCGTAGACGCCGTCGTCGATCGCGGACATGGGCTGCTTCAGTACGGTCACGCCGAACGGAGGGCTGAACACCAGCTCCGCGGCCGGGCCGGGGTCGCCGGGACCGTTGTTGCGGACGGTGAGGCGGACCTTGCTCTCGGTGCCGGGGGCACCCTTCAGGTCGACGTCGGAGATCTCGTAGTCGGCGTGGGTGTCGAGGGTGACGTCGGTGCGGGCGCCGCCCTTGACGAACGTACCCTTCGTGTCCGCGGCCGTACCCTTCGTGTCCGCGGCCGTGCCCTTTGCGTCCGCGGACGTGCCCTTCGCGTCCGCGCCGTCCACGCGCTCGGCTTCGAGGGCCGGGCCGTCACCGGGGTCGCCGCCCTCGGGTGCGACACCGTAGTGTCCCGGGCCCATGTCCAGCGCCCACGCGTCCTGCCCGAAGGAGCCGTACATCGTCGTCTCGGAGGCGCGCAGCCGCACGGCGGGCCGGAACACGACCGTCTCCCCGGGTCCGATCCGCAGGTCCGGGAACCGGCAGATCGCCATGTGGCCCCGCTGAGGCTCCGGGTAACGGCAGTTCGCGTACCGCTGCGTGAAGTCCAGGTCTCCGTCGATGAGTTTGAGGCCGAGGCCGTCGACGGGTACCTCCCCGGTGTTGCGGACGACGACGGGCGCGGTGATCCCGGAGCCGGGACGGACGTCCTCGAACGGCTTGATCGCGAGCACCTCGACCACCGGCTCGCCGACGACCACCCGGGTTTTGGCGGTCACCCTCTCGCCGTCCTTGGTGGTGTACGTGAACCGCACGACGCCCTCGTCCCCGGGTTCGGCGCCCTTCGCGGGCACGGGGAAGACGCGATCGAGGTCCTCCCAGTTGCTGTACGTACCGTCGACCTCGCAGGTCACGCGCACGGTGTCGCCCGCGCACCGGGCCCCGCTCTTGCGCAGGCCGACGGTCTTGAGCCGTATGACGTCCTCGGAGCCGCGCACGTCCGCGGTGAGCCGGTGGTCGCGCTCACCGTTCCTGGTGGGTGCCTTGGTGTCCTCCGCCCGAAGGCGGAAGGGCTGCTTGTCGTGAGGGCCGGACTTGTCGCCCTGGGGGCGCAGGTAGAAGACCTCGGGCGCGGAGATCCAGGGCTCCTTGTCGCCGACGCCGGCGCATGCGGTGAGGGCGAGGAGGAGGGCTGTGGCGGTGAGGGCGGCGCCCGTTGCGCGTCTCAACGGACGGCGGTGAGGGAGGCTCCGGGGCAGGCGCCGCCTTCGTCGGCGCTGCAGCTCGACTTGAACCGGGCCGGTTCGGTCTTGCTCACAGGTGTCCTGCCTTCCGCTCGATCTGTTCCACGGAGCGGTCCGCTGGACCCCCTCCGACTGCGAGGTCAACGTACTGGCTGCCGACGGTTCGCTGAAGACCGGGTTGACGGGGGATGGCGCAACTCTGTCGGTCACCCGGGTGATTCGGGCCATGCGGTCGCGCGTCGGAATACCCGGAGACCCAGGGTCGTCTGATGGAAAGGCAGGAGAGACAGGAGCAACAAAACAGGCAGAAGAAGCCAAAGCAGAAGCCGAAGTGGAAGCAGAACCAGAAGCGGAAGCAGAAGCCGATGCCGCAGCCGCAGCCGTCGCCGTCGCCGTCGCCGTCGCCGAAGCACGAACGACGGCGTCCGTGCCCCACCCATTGGAGGAGACCGACATGGCACTGACCCACGAAGAGCGAGAGCAGTTCCTGGCCGAGCCGCACATCGCGGCGTTCGCCGTGGACGGGGGGCCGGGTCGCGCCCCGCTCACCGTACCGATCTGGTACCAGTACGCCCCCGGCGGCGACATCTGGATCATGACCGGGCTCGACAGCCGCAAGAACAAGCTGATCGAGGCCGCGGGCCGGTTCTCCCTGATGGTCGACCGGGTCGAACCCACCATCCGGTACGTGTCGGTCGAGGGGCCGGTGATCGACACGGCCCCCGCCACCATCGAGAGACTCCGCGAGATCTCCGCCCGCTACCTCCCGGCCGGGAAGGTGGACGCATACGTGGACGTCGCCTGGAAGAGCCACGGCGAGCAGGTGCTGATCCACATGCGGCCGGAGAAGTGGGTCTCGTCCGACCTGGGTTCCCTGTGAGGCCCTGAGCCGGTGACAATCGGGGCATGGGAACGGATCTTGACGAGCTGCTGAGGTCGCTGCGGGTGTGGGCCCCGGAGGTCACCGAACTGCGCTCCTTCGACCCGGCCACCGCCCCCGCCGAACCACTGCCCCTGTTCACCACGTGGTTCGCGGAGGCGGTGGCGGCGGGGCAGCCGGAGCCGCACACGATGTCGCTCGCCACGGCGGACGCGGAGGGCGCGCCGGACGTACGGACGGTCATGCTGCACGGCGCGGACGAGCACGGCTGGCACTTCGCCTCGCACGCGGGCAGCCGGAAGGGCCGGCACCTGGCCGCCCGGCCGTACGCGGCGCTCGGCTTCTACTGGCCGACCCTGGGCCGCCAGGTGCGGGTACGCGGCCGGGTGACGGTCGCCCCCGCCGAGGTGGCGGACGCCGATCTGCACGCCCGTTCCACGGGGGCGCTGGCCGCCGCCCTCGTGGGGCACCAGAGCGAAGTACTCCCTGGCTACGAGGAGTTGGAGCGGGCCTCGGAGGCCGCATGGGAGCGGGCGCAACGCGAGCCGGACGCGTCGGTGCCGTCGTGGACGGTGTACGTGCTCGCACCGGACGAGGTGGAGTTCTTCCAGGGCGACGCACGGCGGCGGCACGTACGGCTCGACTACCGGCGCGACGAGGAGGGCGGCTGGGTCAGGGAGCTGCTGTGGCCGTGAGGCGGGCCGGGGCCGTGAACTCGCGGGTGGCGAAGTCCTGGACCGGGCGGTAGCCGATGCGCTGGTAGAGCCCGTTGCTGGTGGGGTTGGACAGGTCGGTGAAGAGCAGCACCTCGTCGGCGCCCTTGGCGAGCGCGGCACGGCTGACCTCAGCCGTGACCGCACCCGCGTACCCGCGTCCGCGCAGCGCGGCCGGGGTGTAGACAGGCGCCACGCGCACCTGCCCGGCCACCTCGGGCATGGCTCCCGCCATGGCGACGGGCGTACCGTCCGGCAGCTCCCACACCATGAGCCCGCCGTACGCGAGCCGCGCCGCGACCCACGCGTCCGGATCCCGCTGCGGTGCGCCGCGGTCCGCGCAGAACTCGCCGTACCACCGGACGAGCAGCTCGTGGTCGCCCCCGCCCGCGAGCCGCGCCTTGCCGGGCGGGGCGGGCTCGGGCACCGTGAGCGCCCCGAGCCGGTACAACCGCTGCCGCGTCGCGAGCCGGGCCACGGCGCCCGTACGACGCCCCCACGCCGCCGCGAACTCCGCGGCCGCCCGACTCGGGCCCATCACCCCCGGCAGCACCTCGCCCCTCTCCGCGAGCCGCCCGGCGAGCGCTTCGGCGGGCTCGGGGGCTGCGGCGGTGAGGTTCAGTGGGTTCGGCGGTGTCCGCAGGGCAGTCGCGCGTACGGCGCCCTCCGGGTCCGTGAGCCACGCGAAGTACGGCGCCTCTTCGCTGTACACCCGCATTCCCCGCGTACGCAGTGCGTCGGTGACCGTCAACTGCACGGTGTGCAGCGCGGGTTCGGAAGCCAGGAAGGCACCGGCACGGTCGAGGAAGACGCCGAGGTCCCGCGTGATCTGCCAGTCGTACGGGTGGGAGGAGGGGGAGGCCGAGG
>NZ_VMNX01000257.1 GCF_009377235.1 Streptomyces acidicola | reverse complement strand
AGACATCCGCACCTGGATCGCCGCATGGAACACCGACCCCAAGCCCTACGTCTGGACGAAGACCGCGGACGAGATCCTCGAACGCCTCGCCAGTTATCTGAACAGAATTCCTGACTCAGAAGACTAGTGCCCCAACAGGCGACGTTCGCCCCGCCGCGACGCCCGGCATGCTCCCTCAAGCTCTTCGAGCAGGGGGTACCCCACTCGCCGCACCGGCCGAAAGCCCAAGTACGTCCAGCACGAGGGCTTCCGGCCGGCACGCCGATAGCGCGCACCGGACGCCGCTCCTTGACGGGCACACGCTGCCTGCCGGGGCACTCGGACCAGCCGGGGCCCACCGTCTTCCCACGACGTACGCCCGTAGTCGATGAACTCCACAGGGGGACACATCACATGCGTTTGCCTCGCGTACTCACAATCCTGGCGGCGGGCCTCGGCCTGCTCTTCGGCGCGGTCACCGCGCCGCCCGCCCACGCCCACGCCCACGCCGACGACGGCGCGGCGGCGCCGGCGCAGTGGCGCAGCTACTGGGTGGACGCGTTCAACCCGGGCATCTACACACCCGCGCAGGTCGCAGCGCTGGTCAAGGACGCGTTGGACGCCAACGCCAACGCTCTGATCGTTCAGACAGCGCGGCGTTACGACTGCTTCTGCAACAACGCCCTGTACCCACGCACCGACGCCGCGATTGCTCCGGAGCCCTACGATCCGCTGGAGGAAACAGTCCGGCAGGGGCACGCGGCCGGACTGCAGGTGCACGCCTGGGTCAACGTCAACACCATGTGGAACAGCACTACTCCGCCCCGATCCCCGGACCACGTCTTCAACCAACACGGCCCGGAGGCAACCGGCGCCGGCCGCTGGCTCAACAAGAAGGCCGACGGCCAGGAACTGGTGGGCGCCAACGCCTATGTCGACCCCGGCCATCCGGCGGCCGTCGACTACATCGTCCGCGGCATCCAGAGCATTGTCCGCAACTACGACGTGGACGGCGTCAACCTCGACTATGTCCGCTACCCGGACGGCAGTTCCACCACCACCCACAGCGACTGGGGTTACAACGATGTGTCCGTCGCCCGGTTCCAACAGGCGACGGGCCGTACGGACATACCCCTGCCGGCCGACACGGCCTGGAGTGACTGGCGGCGCAGCCAGGTCACCAATCTGGTGCGCAAGATCTATCTCGGTGTCTGGGAGGTCGACCCGCAGGCCCGCTTGTCGATGGACGCCATCACCTACGGGCACGGGCCGCAGACGGTCGGCGGCTGGCAGGCCACACGTACTTACGCCGAGGTCCTGCAGGACTGGGCGGGATGGCTGGACGAGGGGATCATGGACACTGCCGTGACCATGAACTACAAGCGCAACTGGGACCCGGACCAGGCACGCATGTTCTCCGAGTGGTCCGAGTTCCTGGCCGACCACCAGGGCGAGCGGCAGGCGGTCAACGGACCCGCGCTGTACTTGAACGGCGTCGCGGACTCGCTCAGCCAGATCACGGAGGCACTGCGGCCCAGCGCGGCAGGCAATACCGCGGCCGGCTGGAGCGGCTACTCGTACGCAAGTCCCAGCAAGGATGTGGCGGCCAACGGCTCGGCGGTCGAGCGGGCCAAGCTGGCGAAGGCGCTGACGCAGGGCGAGGACGCGCCGTTCAAGGACGAGGCGGCGGTGCCCAGCATGCCGTGGAAGGCGTCACCCCGGGACGGGCATGTCACGGGCAGGCTCGTGTTCCGGGGCGGCGGCCCGCTGGACCAGGTGGCGGTGACACTCGACCCGCTCACGAGTGGCGGTGAGAAGACCGTCCGGCTCAGCGACGGCTCGGGTTGGTTCGGCTTCGCCCATGTGGAACCGGGTGTGTATCGGCTCACCCTGTCCCTGCCGGAGGGCGTGACCGGCGCTCCGGCGACCGTGGTGAGGGTGGCGAAGGGCGCTATCGCGAAAGCGGCGTTCCCGCCCTTTCTCGAAGTACCGTGACGACGTGCTCTCAGCCCCCGGGAAGGCAGTCGGTCGACCGGTCTCGCGCGGCCGGCCGACGGGGCACGAGTCCATGGAGGAGCCGCTCGGGTGATGCGATACCGCCGGCCGCGTCGGACGAGCAGCTCGTCGCGATGCTGCTTGACCGGGCGCGGAGCGAGGGGCTGCGTGTGCCGTCCGCGCCGGTACTTCTTCGGCAGCTGGGCCAGGGCCGGCCTGGCGGCCCCGATGTGGTCCGCGGCTCTGTTGGAGCCGGCGTTGCCGGGCCGCAGCAGGCCCACGACCGGTTCCCGGACCCGCCGCGACCGTGGTCGACGAACCCCATCAGCAGGTGGTGGCCGAACGTCTTCTTCCAGGTCGCGGTGGCGTCCTGCTTCTCGGAGTGCGCCAGGACGAGGACGCCGTCGTCACGGACGATGACGATACGGAGAGCGCCTTAGCTCGACGTTGGCCCGGAGATGCCCCAGAACTGCTGGTCAGAGCTGGGACATGGGTGGGAGGTATCGGGAGTAAGGGCGTGTTTCGGCTCGCTGCTCAGATGTGCGCCGAGAAGGGCGCCTGCCGGGTATCTGCCCTGTTCAGGCGCCCTTTTTTGGCGTCTAGAAGAAGCCCAGCTTCTTCGGCGAGTACGACACCAGGAGGTTCTTCGTCTGCTGGTGGTACACGCTCACCGTCGCCTCTGACCTGCGGCAAAGGGTGGAATCGTCTGTTGCTGAGCCGAGTTGGTCCGCACCTGGTCCGGATCTTGGTCCGTGATCTGTGGTGTTGTCGTGCGAGTCCTGCGGTACGACATGGCACATGTCGTAGAAACCGTCCACGGGCGTCCAGTTGGTCCAGGGCGAGCGCGTAAGTCCAGGTCAGAGTCTTGTGACGTGAGCGAGTCCGCGAGGTTGGTGACCCGCTTGTGATCGCTCGTCACAGGTGAGGACCCCCGTCAGCTTGCTCCGACGGGGGTCCTGCGTGGACGGGCACCTGATACGACGATGCCCTGTCGGCCTGCTGCGGCGGGGCGTCGTCGTGCATTTGGTCATGACGGATTAGGGCTTGCACTGAAGGCTCTGTTGCACTCCGGCTCCCCGCTCTGGAGTACGCGGAGGAGCTAGGCGGTGACGACGCGGGCGGTGCGTCGGCAGCACGCGGCACGGGCGGCAGCACGCGGCACGGGAATTCTCCGCGGCGAACGAGGTCATAGCTCTTGGATCTCGACAAGTCGAACGCCTGTGCGGTGGGTGTCGTGTCAGGGGCCGTAGGGGCTCCAGTGCCCGAGGAAGGGCCTGAGGTCGTCGGCTCGTGGTTCGGGGATGTCGGGCAGTCGGGGTGGTGTGTGCAATGGGTCGAGGCGCTCGACGGCGGATGCTGCCCAGCTGATCCATGCTTCGGCTTCGGTTCTGGTCTGCCCCGGGGCCATGGCCTCGACTCGCGTGCGTACGGCGCTCAAGTACTCCGTCAGTCCGGTGGCGTGGCGCCATGCCGCTTCCTGCGCTTCAAAGTGTCTGGGTGAGTTCATACTCCTCCAACGGAAAGTTGCTGCTCCGGTATTCGAATTCGCGCATGAGGGCCAGCGTGGAAGCGGTGTCCACGAGGCCGTGGAGAAGAACGGTCTTGTCAACCAACTTGCGGATTCTGCCTATGAGTGACCGCCGGGGTGCGTATTGGCCCAGGGGGCTGGCCTCCATAAAGCCTCGGGGACGGTGAGGGCGTGGTCCAGCCGCCGGGGCTGGCGAACACGTCGAGGATGATCCGCCTCACGAGGTTGGCTCGGAACTTTCCTGTACCGGCTCGGCTTCGCCACGGCAGGCTCAGGGAGAGCAGCCGTCGACCACGCCGTTCTCCAGCTCTTCCGCATCGGTTCGGGGGCCAGTTGCAGCTGGCGGGCGGCCGATTCGGCGGCAGTGACGTGGACGATCGGGGCCTGGGCGAGCGGTTCCCGGGAGCGGTGCAGGAACGCCTGTCCGAGCAGCCGACCCGCCGCAGGAAGGCACTCCCCGGTGCGAAATACTCTCCCGATGAGTTCACGCACTTCTCCGATCAGCCAGCCGATCACGATACGGAGGGCAGTCGCGCGTGATGCCAAACGGCTCACGCGGCTCGTGCGTGGCTCAGGCGCCTACGAGGGTAAGTACGCATCCGCAGTGGCGGGCTACCGGGTCGGTCCTGATTACATCGAAGCCCACCGCGCCTTCGTAGCCGTCGGCGCCGACGAGCATGGAGGCCGGGTCCTCGGGTTCTACTCGCTCGTCCTCGCTCCAGCGGAGCTCGACCTGCTGTTCGTCGCCGACGAAGCGCAAGGACGTGGCATTGGACGGCTGCTCGTCGCGCACATGCAGTCCGAGGCTCGTGCCGCCGGGCTCGACCGTGTCAAGGTCGTGTCGCATCTTCCCGCCGAGGACTTCTACCACCGCGTCGGTGCATTGCGGACCGGGACCGCGCTCGCGAACCCGCCCGCCGTGCCGTGGGACCGTCCCGAATTCGAGTTTCGCATTCCTTCGTCATGACGCGGTGTGCCGGTTCGCAGGGCACCGACTTCGCCAGCATGGTGGCCGACAGCAGGAGCCGCTGGACACCATCTCCAGGCGGAACCGCCGGCCCGCCCAGCGCTACGGCGTGGGGGGCCGTTGCGGGGAGCGGAGTACGAGCAGGGTGATCTCGCTGGGGGCGAAGACGCGGAACGGCGGGCCCCAGAAGCCGGTGCCGCGGCTGGTGTAGAGGAGGGTGCGGGTGCCGTGGCGGCTGAGGCCGGCGAGGGCGGGCTGGTCGATGCGGACCAGGTGGTGGAAGGGCCAGATCTGGCCGCCGTGGGTGTGGCCGGAGAGTTGGAGGTCGATGCCGGCGGCTGCTGCCCGGTCGACGAACTTGGGCTGGTGGGCCAGGAGCAGGACGGGGTGGTCGGGGTCGGCGCCGTGCAGGGCTCCGGGGAGGTGGGCGCGGTGGCCGGCGAGGCCGGAGGACTCGGCGGTGACGTCGTCCACGCCGGCGACCACGAGGGTGTCGCCACCGCGTTCGAGCAGCAGATGGCGGTTGCGCAGTGGCTCCCAGCCCAGCTCGTCCATGAGGTCGACCCAGCCCTGGGCCTCGCTGTAGTACTCGTGGTTGCCGGTGACGTAGACCCGGGCCCGGGTGGCCTGCACGGTGCCGAGTGGGGCGGCCTGGGCGCGGCGGCGTTCGGCCGTGCCGTCCGCGATGTCTCCGGTGTGGCAGACCAGGTCGGCCTTCAGCGTGTTGACCGTCTCGCAGACCCGCGCCGACCAGCGGGCGCGGTCGAGCGGGCCGTAGTGGGTGTCGGTGATGAGGACGACGCGCGTGCCGTCCAACCCGGCCCCCAAGCGCGGAAGTTGCACGTCCAGACGGCGGACCCGTGGTACCCGGCGGGCCTCAACGTACCCCCAGGTGAGCAGCACGGCGGCCGTGCCGAGGACCGCCCAGGTGACGATCCGGGCCCGGTCCTGGCCGTCGCCCACGCCGGTCACGGTCAGAGCGAGCCGCAGCGGGACGCCGAGCACGCCGGACCAGGTGAACAGGATCCAGCTGGTGCCCAGCAGGGTGTCTCCGACGATCGCCGCCCAGTCCTGCTGGCGTCGGCCGTGGCCGCGCACCATCGCGAGCGGCATGCCGATCAGGCCGAGGGTGAACAGGGCGGTGCCGGCGAGCGTGACAGGGAGCGGCCAGTGCTGGCCGGTGTGCAGCAGCAGCCAGCAGGGCACGGTCCACAGCAGGACGGGGGCGATCAGGGGGAGGTATCGCATCAGGCGGTGCAGTCGGCTCTGTTGAGTCGCGTGCGCTGCGCTGTCGGCGGATCGGGTTTCGCTGGTGTCGGTCACGCTTCCCCTCCTTGAGTAACCAGGCTGCCGTCGCGCGCACTGTATCCGGCCGTCTTCGGGCCGGTCGGACGGGGTGCTCATCGTGGGCAGCCCCATGTGGCGAGGTGGCCTCCGAGTCCTGCCGGCGTCCGTTGTGGCCGCGCACCATCGCGAGCGGCATACCGATCAGGCCGAGGCCGAACAGGGCGGTGCCGGCGAGCGTGACAGGGAGCAGCCAGTGGCTCTCGGTGATCGCGATGGTCTGGCCGTGGGGCATGGAGGTGCCGGCCCTCCCGCAGATCGTCGTGTTCGCTGCAGGCGCGCTGTGGTTCGTGTGCTCCGCGCTGTGGCGTGCCGACGGCGGATTCCGCGTCAGGACTCTGCTCGGCTCGCTGTTCCGCGCTGTGATGATGGCGGCGATGGTCTGGATGGTCGCCGTCATGGACCCCGGCGGCATGACCGCGGGTCAGAGATCTGGCGGAGCCAGTCAGGCCATGGCCGGAAGGGACATGTCGCCGGGTGCGGCGTGGCCACCAAGAGCCTCGCCGGAACCGGACGCAAGCTGACAGCTGCCGTGCTGGCCCTTGTCTTGCTGGCCTTCACGCTGCGCTGGCCGGCCCGCGCCTTCGGCGCCCGCCAGCGCGACGCCCGCGGGCGGGCCGAGGCCGGTGGCGGACGGCCGATGCGTGGTCGCCGGCCTGCCACGGGCCATGGCTCTGGGGCTGGCAGTGATGTTCGTCCTGCTGCTCTGAACCGAGCCACTCGGCGGGGTGCTAATGATCACCTGTGCGGGGAGCTCCTGGCCGCTCCGGTGTTGGCGAGTTCCCCACGCGAGCGTCCGGCGCCCGCCGTTCGTCGGTCCGTGCTCCTGCCGTGCTGCGTTTGTAGCGGCACGGACACGGAGCGAGGCCGATGTTCTGCACGACCGTTGCCCTTCTGTGTGATGCGGTGATCTACTGCATGCTCCGAAGTGGCTTATGGGGGAACTGTGTGAACAGGCCATTTTGCCGTGTATCGAGGGTTCAGTGCTGTGCGTCAGAGTGCACGAGGCGGCCGTGGCTCTCGCACCTGCTGGCGGTGGCCGTCGGAGCAGGCGCGGGTTTGCCTATCAGGATGCCGTTACGTTGCTGGACTGCCTGGACATGCTTGAAGGGCAGTGGACGGCGGTCTCGTGGGAGGACCTGGAGGACATCCTGTGTCATCGGGATGGCGCCCCTGTATACCGGTAGGTCAAGACGATCGAGGAAGCCGGGACGCGGCACAGTATCGCCAACGTTTGCAGGCCGGAGGAGAAGAAGGCCGCAGACAGCAGCTATCTGGGCAAGCTGTTCCTGGGCAAGCCGCTGCCGGACGGTACACGGTTCACGTTCATCGTCAACGAGACGCCTCAGCGGGACCTGTGTGAGTTCGTCGCGGAACGGGACCGTCCTCGCGGTCCGGTGAGTGCGGACGCCCGCGTGGACGTCGTTCAGAGGCTCAGAGGGGTGCGACTGCCGGACGGCAGGGACATCGGACCGGAGCCCGAGGCGGAAGCCCAGCACGATGCCATGCTCGCCTACCGTCGGACCTACCGCGCCAGTGTCGGTACCCGGCGCCGCGCGTACGACGATCTAGCCGATCAGATCAACGCCATCTGCACGCTCACGATGGCGAAACGACGCGCCGGACGTCTCGACGCCGGCTCGGCGGCGTACTTCGAGACGCTCGTGGCGGTGAGCGAGTTACCCGAGGTGACCAGTCGGCAGTTCACCCTCACCGAGGCCCACGCGGTGCTTTCCGACATCACGGCA
This sequence comes from Streptomyces acidicola, assembly GCF_009377235.1. Lineage (GTDB taxonomy): Bacteria > Actinomycetota > Actinomycetes > Streptomycetales > Streptomycetaceae > Streptomyces > Streptomyces acidicola. The sequence goes on along the minus strand of NZ_VMNX01000257.1, from coordinate 5,825 downwards.
CGCTGCCAGAACAGGTACGGCGATGCCTCATAAATTCGGCAGCAGCGTGGTGCCCCCGCTGTATCGCGCCTGGGACCCGGATGACTCCCCTGACTTCCACGCAGCACGGCTCCCGCTGCTCATCTACCTCTGCGGTGAGGAGCCCGGTCCCTACATCGAGGGACGGACGAAGTTCGCGGCCGACGAACCGTCTCGCCCTGCGTATCCACGACGGCGCGTTCTCCGCGATGGACCTCACCGCACGCCACCCGCGCACCGGAGAACTGTTGTCCACGGTGAAGTTCATGGTGCAGACCCTCGCCGCCGCGGGCGAACTCCAGCGCGAACTTCAGCGGGAGCTGACGTACGACGGGCTGCAGGCCGTGGAGGCGAAGGGCAACAAGGGCGGGCGCCGCCCGGCCGTCCCGGCCGGGAAGACCGACGCCGTGCGGTCAGATGGGTGGGCGACCGGTCTGATGCGTCAGTCCAAGCTCTGCGTCAGTTCGCTCCGGCTCGGTGTGTGAACGATGCGTCCGTACGCTCCGTTGACGATCGGCATGTAGGGCGGGACGTGGCCGCACTCGATGGCGGCGATGATCGGCACATTGAGAGAACCGAGTGCGTCGAGGGCGGCCTCGTGCTGGCTGAAGGAACGGTTGTCGGCTGCGTTGCTCCGGCCAACGAGAACCGCGTTATGCGACACGAGCTCATCTGCCTGCTCGGTTGAGCTGCTCGGTGCTGCCGGAACCTGCATGGCATGAGGCTCGCTGGGTTCTTCGACCGGGCGACGGCGGCTGCATCGAAACGGTGTGCAATCTCGCAGGGACGGCCTACCTCGACGTGTTGCACTTCGCTAGCAACGAGTCACCGGATGGCCTGATGGTGAAGGCATCGTTGCCGGCTGCCTCCACATGCACGACGACTGGAGGAGCTGTCCCTTCGCCCGCCCTTGCGCACGTCCCTCCATGCTCAACGGCGCCCGGCTCCACAGAAAGTGCCACAGGGGTTTACTCACATGCGAGCAGTCCGGATACAACCTTCGCGGCCCGTCGCGAGTCAGAGACGCCGTTGATGAGGTAAGGGCCTTCGCGCAACCGGGCCACAGGAATTGGCATACGTTGCGCATGGCCCTCGCAAAGAACACATAAGAGGATGTACTTCACGTCATGACAATCTATGCCCCATATCGTTCCCTTCGCGGCATATCTGCCATTGCTGTCCTACTCGCGATCGGCGCGGTGGGGTGCTCGGACGTCTCCGACGCCGTCGACAGTGCCGGGGACAGCGCGAAGAAGGTGGCTCGCCAGCGCTCGGTGTTCTCGCTGGACATCGGTGACTGCTACAACCCGACCGGCAAGGCCGTGGGGACGGCGTACACCGTCGAGATCGTGCCCTGCGAGGAGGCGCACGAGGGCCAGGTCGTCGGCGAGTTCGCGATCGACAAGGGCAAGGAGTACCCCGGCGACGACGGGGTCTCCGCGGTCGCGGACAACCGCTGCCCGGTAGAGGCGCAGAAGTACGCCCCGGACACCTGGGCGCTCCCGAAGGGCGTCGCCCTCTTCTACTACACCCCGACCAAGGAGAGTTGGGCGACGGGTGACCGTGCGGTGAGCTGCACCTACACCGCGGAGAAGGGCACGTTCAGCGGCTCGCTGGAGACCGCGAAGTCCCTCAGGCCCGAACAGAACACGTACCTCAGGGGTTCGAACGCGGTCTACGAGGCCCTGTGGGCGAACCAGCCCGAGAAGGACACCGTCGAGGACGACCTCGCCGGCTACAAGACGCAGGCCAAGGCCGTCGCGGCCGCCCTCGACACACACGTCAAGGGTCTGGACGGCATCGAGGGCACCGAGGTCGGCAAGCTCCGCGCGACGCTGACGAAGGCGGCGGGGAACTGGAGGAAGGCCGCGAACGCCGCCGACGCCGACGCGTTCTACATCGCCTACGACCCGGCGTTCACCGGCATCGACCCGGACAAGTCGGTCGCCGCCCGCAGGGAATTGGGCCTGGCCACCACCGTCCCGGCCGACGAGGCCGAGGTCTGGGCGGGCTGACACCCCGCCGGACCAGCCGGGACCGTGCCCGCCAAGGCCCGGGGCATCGTCACCCTGGGGTCTCGTGCTCCGGCCGGCGGCCGGAGCGGCAGCTGGCCGGAGCGGCAGCCGGCCGGCCCGCAGGACAGGCCGACAACGGTCAGCGGGCCTGGGGGCTGGGGCATCACGGCAGTCACGAGGGAAGGACCGGCCACCCGGGTGGACGGCCTTGGGTGTGTCGTACAGACGCCGTATTGGCGGGCCGTTGTCTTCGTACCCGGTGTCCAAGCGGCCGGGGCGGGAGCCGCGATCCAGCCTGCGCAGGAATTCGACCAACTGCGGACGGGCAACCCGGTCCTGCCGCGGATGTTCAGGCGATCAGGTCTGGCATTGCTTGGTGGATGCCGGGGCCCAGCCGCTCCATGAGCCGCCGCCGACCTGGGCACGCACTCGGATTTCGACCTTGATGCCGTCGCATGCGCGGTCCTTGGTGCCCACCTCGAGAGGGCCAACGGTCATGCCGGCCCCGACATTGGTACGGCTGCTGCCCAATTTCGTCCAGTCGAAGCCAGAAGTGCGCCAATACGCCTCGTACGAGACGTTCACCGCCCTTGTTCCCGTGTTCCGCAACTTGACATACGCCGTCACCTCCTTGAAAGGGGCGTGACCGTGAAGTTGCCTCTGGGCGCTGATGCATCCGTTGACAGCCACACGGCCGGTCGACGTGCCGCCGCCGCAGGCGATCGCCGCAGCGTGAGCGTTGGCCGGGATTGTCAGCACGGTGAGCACGGCCGCACCCAGGACCGTCCCCGCACGCCTCAAACGCATGTCTCATCCCTCTCGCCGCACTTCTTCCTCGCCGAGGGAACTATGAGTCAATTTGCGGGCACAGTATCCGGTTCTAATGAACTTTCACCCAGACAGGCACACCGCCAGCGGCCCTTGACAGCTTGGAGCGGGGGCGGATGCTGTCGGTCGGGCAGCCCGGAGAGCCTGGTCGCCTTCGACGGCGACTTCTACTCCGTCCCGCCCGGCCTGCCCGGCGTCACGGTCAAGGTCCTGCACCGGTTCGGCGAGGACGACCTGAGGATCGTCACCGCCGGCCGGGCCGTCGTCGCCCGCCACCGCCGGGCCCCGCAGGCGCCGGGCAGACCATCCGGGACGACGGACACGTCATCGCCCTGGGAAGGCGGTGTTCTGTCCGCTTCCGGGCTTCGTCGAAGCCGTGCCGGAGGTCAGCGAGGGGCGGGCAGGTGGACCTGCACTCGGTCGAGTACGGCGACTCCGTTGACGGACAGTATGTCCTCGAGTGTGTCGAGGAAGGCACGCAACTGGTCCTCGGTGTCGATGAGGACGACGCCGCACGGGCCGTGTTTGCGTGGCCGGGACGGCTTGTCGTCGTGGATCTCCAGATGTGTCCCGTAGCCCTCGAAGCCGTGGAAGACGCTGGCTCCGGCCAGCCCTGCGGCGTGTGCGCGGTGCACGATTTCCGCGTACGCGGGCTTGTGATGCCATACGGCGCTAGCGGACAGGCGGATGGTCAGTCGGGCGGACATTGCCTCGAGCGCCATCGCGCACCCCCTTGCCGACGTCTGTCACCGTACCGGCGGGGCGGGACGTGGCGGAGGAGGTCTGCGGCGGTCAGGCCCGGATCGACTGGGCGAGGGCGGTGCCGGTGAAGGCAGCGCCGAGGCCGGCGACGATGCTGGCGACCGCGTTGGCGGCGGCGAAGAAGCGGGCGTCCTCCTCGGCCAGTCGCAGGGTCTCGTAGGAGAGGGTGGGGTACGTCGTCAGCGCTCCGCACAGGCCGGTGCCCAGCAAGAGCTGGAAATTGGTGAGGCGAGCTTCCCCTGCCAGCCGCCTGAAGGGCATCTTCTCCCTGGCCGTGTCTCTGATCACTCCCTCAACCAAAACCCGGCGAAGCGGACCTCAAGTCACTGATGTTTAAGGGCGCGAGTGGCGGGGCCCGGCTAGATCTTAGAGAGTCGACTCTGGTCCGCGGCTGGACCGGGACGGAGCCGCCTGGAGGTCGTACGGTGGCGCAAAGTGTTGAATTGATTGCTGAGCGAGTTTGTCGTACTGGGTTGCCTGGAGGGCAACAGTGCCTCCAGGCAACCCGCTTGAGGGTCTAGAAGAAACCGAGTTTCTGAGGGCTGTAGGAACAGAGAATGTTCTTCGTCTGCTGATAGTGGTCCAGCATCATCTTGTGGGTCTCACGGCCGATGCCCGAGCCCTTGTAGCCGCCGAAAGCCGCGTGGGCCGGGTAGGCGTGGTAGCAGTTCGTCCAGACGCGGCCCGCCTGGATGGAACGCCCCGCGCGGTAGGCGGTGTTGATGTCCCGCGTCCACACGCCCGCCCCGAGGCCGTACAGCGTGTCGTTGGCGATCTTCATGGCGTCGTCGAAGTCGTCGAAGGAGGTCACGGACACGACCGGACCGAAGATCTCCTCCTGGAAGATCCGCATGCGGTTGTCCCCCTCGAAGATGGTCGGCTGGACGTAGTAGCCGCCCTTCAACTCGCCGTCGAACTCGACGCGTTCACCACCGGTCAGCACCCTCGCGCCCTCCTGCCGACCAATGTCCAGGTAGGAGAGGATCTTCTCCAGCTGGTCGTTGGAGGCCTGGGCCCCGATCATCGTGTCCGTGTCGAGCGGGTGCCCGGCCTTGATCAGTTCGGTGCGAGCCACCGCAGCCTCGATGAACTCCGCGTAGTGGCCACGCTGCACGAGCGCACGCGAGGGACAGGTGCACACCTCGCCCTGGTTGAGGGCGAACATCGTGAAGCCTTCGAGCGCCTTGTCGAGGAAGTCGTCGTTCGCCGACGAGACGTCGTCGAAGAAGATGTTCGGCGACTTGCCGCCGAGTTCGAGCGTGACCGGAGTGATGTTCTCCGAGGCGTACTGCATGATCAGCCGCCCCGTCGTGGTCTCGCCGGTGAACGCCACCTTCGCCACGCGTGAGCTCGACGCCAACGGTTTGCCCGCCTCGACGCCGAACCCGTTGACGATGTTCACCACCCCCGGCGGCAGCAGGTCGGCCACCAGGCTCAGCCAGTAGTGGATGGACGCCGGTGTCTGCTCGGCCGGCTTGAGGACGACCGCGTTGCCCGCCGCGAGCGCGGGCGCGAGCTTCCACGTCGCCATGAGGATCGGGAAGTTCCACGGGATGATCTGCGCGACCACCCCGAGCGGTTCGTGGAAGTGGTACGCGACCGTGTCGTCGTCGAGCTCGGCGAGTGAACCCTCCTGTGCGCGGATCGCTCCCGCGAAGTACCGGAAGTGGTCGATGGCGAGCGGGATGTCCGCGGCCAGCGTCTCCCGGACCGGCTTGCCGTTCTCCCAGCTCTCCGCGACCGCCAGCTTCTCCAGGTTCGCCTCCATCCGGTCGGCGATCTTGCGCAGGATGCCGGAACGCTCGCCCGCGGACATGCGGCCCCATGCGGGCGCGGCCGCGTGCGCCGCGTCCAGCGCCCGCTCCACGTCCTCGGCGGTTCCCCGGGCGATCTCCGTGAACGGCTGCCCGTTCACCGGACTCGGGTTCGCGAAGTACCGCCCAGTGGCCGGCGGTACGTACTCGCCGCCGATGAAGTGGTCGTAGCGCGCCTCGTACGAGACGATCGCGCCGTCGGTACCGGGCGCTGCGTAACGCGTCATGGTGCCTGCCTCCCGAGAACGCACTGCCCGCCGTTGGGCAGCTCTCGCCGCGAGGCTAGGAACACCCACGTTGCGAGAACGTTGCGGTGCTGGGTGCTGGGTGCTGGGTGCTGGGTGCTGGGTGCTGGGTGCTGGGTGCTGGGTGCTGGGTGCTGGTGGGC
>NZ_VMNX01000256.1 GCF_009377235.1 Streptomyces acidicola | reverse complement strand
CACCTCTGCGGCCTTCGTATGAACAAGCTTCCGTGGCGGAATGCATGATCATGCGAAGGCCGTCCGCCTGCCCGACGAATCCCCAGATGAGTGGGGGTGTACGACGCGACGTTCGAGGCCCGGGGTTAAAAGACAAGCTGAGCTTGTCTTTTAACCACTGGCCGGTGGAGACGGTGCCTACCTACTGTCAGGGCTATGACTCTTCGTGAAGAGAGGGCTGGTGACAGAGAAGCCGTGCGCGGCCTCCATCTGGAGGCGTTCGGTGATCACGGATCTGTCGTGGCCAATTTGACGGATGCTCTGCGCGACATCGTGGTCCCCGGCCGTGGGCTGTCGCTGGTCGCCGAGCAAGCCGGGCAGGTGGTGGGACACGTGATGTTCACCCGCAGCCTGCTCGATGCCCCACGGCGCCTGGTCGACGTACAGGTGCTCAGCCCGCTGGCCGTGCTGCCCGGACACCAGCGACAGGGGATCGGCTCGGCCCTGGTCCGTGGCGGTCTGGAGCTCCTCGTCCAGCGGGCGGTCCCGCTCGTCTTCCTCGAAGGGGACCCGGCTTACTACACGCGCTTCGGGTTCGTGTCCGGCGGCGAGTTGGAATTCCGTAAGCCGTCCCTGCGCATCCCCGATGCCGCCTTCCAGGTGCTCAGGCTTCCAGCGCACGAGGCGTGGATGACGGGGACGCTGGTGTACTCGGAGCTATTTTGGCAGCACGACGCGGTCGGCCTCCGGGACACCAATGCCTGACCAGTAGTTCGAACGGCGGATCGTACTGGCTCACTCACCTGGGAACTGGCCGGACAGGCGGACGGCCCCCGCACGATCATGTGCTCCGCCACGGAGACACGCGATCGACACGAAGGCCGCAGGGGTGAGTCTGCTGCATCACGATGCCCGGCACGAGGCGTTCGACTTCACGTCCCACTTTCGGGAGGACTTCTACACATGTCTGACCCGGCGCGGTGACTCACTGTTCGAGCTGTGCGACGCGATGCTCTGCGAGGACGGCCCGGTGACCTCGCCGGTCGATCTGACGCTGCTGGCCGAGCACCGGCGTGGGCACGGCGCGTTGTACGACGCGCTCAACCAGGGCCGCATGGACGCGGATAGGCTACGCAAGGCGCTGGCCATGCTGCCGCAGCCCAAGGCCGCCGACGGGCGCCTGGTCCTGGCCGTCGATGTCTCCGCGTGGCTGCGGCCCGACGCGCCGACCAGCCCGGACCGCTTGTTCTGTCATGTCTACGGACGCTCGGGACGCTCCTCGGACCAGTTCATCCCCGGCTGGCCGTACTCATTCGTCGCCGCGCTGGAGACCGGCCGGACGTCGTGGTGCCAGCTGATGGACGCGGTCCGGCTCGGCCCCGACGACGATGTCGCCGAAGTCACCGCAGCCCAGGTCCGCCGCGTTGTCACGGACCTGATCGCCCAGGGCAGTGGGAAGCCGGTGACGACGACATCCTGGTCGTCTTCGATGCCGGCTACGACGCCCCGCGCATGGCCTACCTCCTCGACGGCCTGCCCGTCGAGGTGCTGGGACGGATGCGCGCGGACCGTGTCATGCGACGGCCGGCACCCTCGCTCAAGGAGTACGCCCTGTCCTATCCCCAGGGCGGGCGACCGCCGAAGCACGGCAAGGAGTTCCGCTTCGCCAAGCCCGATACCTGGGGGAACCCCAACGCGGAGACGGTGCAGGTCACCGACCGCTACGGCACCGCGAAGGCGATGGCCTGGGACCGTATCCACCCCCGGCTCACCACCCGCAGCGCGTGGATCGACCACGACGGCGAACTCCACATTATCGAGGGCACCCTGATTCGCCTCCAGGTGGACCATCTGCCCGGCGGAGGTGACCCACTGCCCGTTTGGCTGTGGTCCTCCAAGACCGGCATGACCAGCACAGACGTCGACCTGCGGTGGCAAGCGTTCCTGAGGCGCTTCGATCTTGAACATACTTTCCGTTTTGTAAAGCAGACGCTTGGCTGGACCCGTCCCAGGCTCCGTACTCCCGAGGCCACGGACCGGTGGACGTGGCTCGTGATCGCGGCGCATACCCAGCTCCGGCTCACCCGTGAGGCCGCGGCCGATCTCCGCCGCCCCTGGGAGAAGCGGGCCGAGCCCGCCCGGCTCACCCCGGCCCGCGTCCGCCAGGGGTTCAGGAACCTCCGCCCTCACCTGCACAGTCCGGCCCGTGCACCCAAACCCTCAACTCCCGGCCCAGGGCGCCCACTTGGCTCGAAGAACCGGCGACCGGCCACCCGTTACGACGTGGGCAAATCGACCAGACGCCCTGAAAGCATCACTGAACGTAATAAACTCAAAGCTCGCAAACCATAAAAAACAAGCTGAGCCGATGGGGCTCGGTGCCGCGATTGGCGCGCTGGTGACCGAGCGGGCTTGGGAGCTCCCGGCCGCCGGTGCCGCGCTGCGGGAGCGGTGGGCGGCCATCGGCCCCGAGCTTGCAGGGCACGTCGCGGCCGTCGGGTACGACGCTGACTCCGGCCGGCTCACGGTGTGCCCGGAGTCGGCGGTCTGGGCGACGAAGCTGCGCCTGGAGCAGGCCCGCGTCGTCGAGGCCGCGAACGCCTCGGCAGGCCGAACCGTTGTGCGCGCCCTGCGAATCCTCGCGCCAGGCTCCGTGCCCGCGCCCACCCCGGACGACGACACCCCGCGGGCGGCCGGGGTGCCCAAGGGTCCGGTGAAAACCCGGGAGTTGGCCAGCGACGGGTACCACCGGGCGCTCGCCGCGCACCGGGCCGGCACACCCGCGCGGCGGGTCGACCCGGGCATCGCGGAGGCGGTCGAGCAGCAGAGCAGGGCGATGCGCGAGCTCAGCCGACGCGCCTTCCCTGAGCCCGAGGCAGCCACGGACGACCAGCCGGCCCCGATCGACGCCGCCCGCGCCCAGCGCCGCCACGCAGCCAACGCCACCCACGCTCTCGCACTGCGCCGCGCCCGTGCCGAGCGCGCACAACGGGACGGCACTACGGCGGATGCTTCGCAGCCCTCGGTCGTGCGGCGTACAGCGTGAACGCGCAGGCCAGACCGTGAGGCGGTGTCATCCCGGGTGGCTGATTCTTACCGCACGGACCACAACAAGATTGGGTACACATGTTCGAGTTAAGGGGTGGCCCCGCGACGGGCGGTGCCAAATGGTTGGATGCCAATGTCCGGTGCGGCAACGGGTCGTTGGGCAAGAGGCGAACCGTGCCGCGACGGCGGATCGGCGTCGGTTCGAGGGGATGGAGGGCCAGCCGGTGAGTGACCGCAGCGCGATCGAGTGGACCGAGGCGACATGGAACCCGACCACGGGATGCGACCGTGTCTCCAAGGGGTGCGACAACTGCTACGCGTTGACGCTGGCCAAGCGGCTGAAGGCGATGGGGTCGCCGAAGTACCAGGCCGACGGTGACCCGCGCACTTCCGGTCCCGGGTTCGGGCTGACGTTGCACCCGGACGCCCTGTCCGTGCCGTACGGGTGGAAGAGCCCGCGGACGGTGTTCGTGAACTCCATGAGCGACCTGTTCCATGCGCGGGTGCCGCTCGACTACGTGCGCCGCGTCTTCGACGTGATTGCCGAAACCCCGCAGCACACCTACCAGGTACTCACCAAGCGAGCGCGGCGTCTGCGGCAGGTCGCCGACCGGCTTCAGTGGCCGGACAACCTCTGGATGGGCGTGTCCGTGGAGAGCGCGAAGGAACTTCCACGTGTCGATGACCTGCGGCAGGTTCCCGCGGCGGTGAAGTTCCTGTCGTGCGAGCCGCTGCTGGGGCCGCTGGACGGGCTGGAGCTGACCGGCATCGACTGGGTCATCGCCGGCGGCGAGTCGGGGCCCGGGCACCGGCCGCTGGACGAGGCGTGGGTGACACAGATCAGGGACACCTGCCAGCAGGCCGGGGTGGCGTTTTTCTTCAAACAATGGGGCGGCCGCACGCCGAAGGCCGGCGGCCGCGAGCTGGACGGCCGTACCTGGAACGAGATGCCGCTGGCGGCCGCCGTCTGACCTACTGTGCCGGTGCGACGACCAGGTCCCGTATTTTCTCCTTGTTCCTGCTGACTCCCGTGCTGGGCGTCTTGCCGTCCGCGTGCAGCTGTTTCACAGCGGCCCGGACGGCCGGCTCGGTGACCTGCCCGTAGTAGTCCCCGAAGACCTCCAGTGTGTGGTCGACCAGCCGGAAGGGCCGCCGCTGCTCAGCGAGCAGCCGTTCCAGGTTCTTCGCGATCTCGGGCACGGCCGCCTCGGTGACCTTCTTCGGGTCGGGGCGGATCAGGGACGCCACCGTGAACAGCGAGTCCGGGTCCTTGGTCTCATCGGCGACCTCCAGCTTCTCCCACCAGGTGTCCCGGGCACGGGCCACGGTGTCGCCGAACACCCACAGCCCGTGCTGGCGCCGCGTGCCGAACACCAGGTGGTAGACGGGTTTGTGGTGCGGCGCCCGGGCCACCGGCACGGACCGCACCAGCATGCCGGTGGCGGCCGCCAGGCGCCGGGCGTACTCGGCGGCGACCGCTTCGTCCGCGCCCGGATCGGGCTCCCGGCCGGCGGGGAAGTACTTCCGCCACCACGGGCCGCCCATGACCTCATCGAACCGCTGCGAGGACCGCTCCACCCCCTTCGCGGAGCGGGCGTTGCCGCCCAGGCGGCGCACCGCGTCCATGCTGAAGTTCATCAGGAACTCCGTCGGCGGCCAGGTGCCCGTCCTGCGGCGTGCTGCCATGGTCCCCACAAGCCGGCCGTAGGGCAGGCCGAGCCCGCACGGGTCCAGGAATAAGAACAGCGGCTGCCCGGTGGCCGCACACACCACCTGGTCCAGGACGCCGTCCACCTCCCCGTGGTGCACCCGGGCGTCGACGCCCTGGCCACGGTAGATGCCTGCGACCGTCTCCAGCCGGGCTACCGACTTGGCGTCGGCTTCGGTGAAGAAGCACGTCCAGTGCAGCCGGTGCTGCGAACGGTGCTTGGACGCCACCCGCATGGCGATCTCCGCTGATCCGGGATCGCCGTTCTCGTACCGTCCCTCGCCGGCGTATCCGTCCAGGTAGACCACGCGCTTGTCGCGGGACCCGGTCATCCCGCCGAACTGCGGGATGTACCGGCCCAACAGGTTGTGCTTGAACACGCTGGGCAGCGCTTGCGCCGCCCAGTAGGAGCCGCTCGTGCCGGTCGACATCGAACCCCACCCCCGCCCTCACCACCGTCCCGTCACTCATGGTGAGGGCGGTTGCCGGGAGCGTAAAGACCGCAGTTCGGCCCTCCCTCGCCTACCTGCGCCGACGCTGCGCCGCGCCCGTGCAGCGAGGTCACCCGTGGCTTGCGCTACTCCGGGCTTGAGGGACAACGCGCCACTCGGGAGGCCGGTACGCGTTGCCGTCAGGGGTGTTCCGGCCCCCCGCTGCCGTCGACGGGCGGGCGGCTTCTCGCGATGTGAGAGCACCGAGCTGCCCCCGATGATTTTCGCCCGCCATGCCCACTTCTCCTGGTCCAAGGGCGGACATGACTGCGAGGCACAGGGTGAGTGCTGCTGTGAAGGCTACGCCGCTGCGTGTGAGGGCTGACGGGATGGTGGCGCCGTCCCATCGGGCCAGGGCGAAGGCGACCGCCGCTGCAATGACGGAGAACAGGATTGCTACCGCCAGTACGAGGATCAGGAAAGCCGGGTGGAGAGGGGTCATGAGCGTACCGCCTGGATCATGTTGTGCCGGTGCGGAAATACGACGATCCCCGAGCGGAAGGTGCAGGTGAGAGTGTTGGATGTTTCTTCGGTGATAACTGGGGGTTGTCCGGCGGACAACTGAGGGGGAGGGCCAGCCGGTGGGCGTCAATGGAAAGCGGGCAGGGCGTCCGTGGGGGCCGCCTCGGGGGTCGTGTGCCGAGGTCAATCAGCTGGTTGACCTGATGCGGTCCTGGCTTGATGAGTCGTCGGTGTCGGTGACTCAGTTGCATCAACGGCTGACGCCGGACCACTTCGTCGCCCACGCCGTCCCTGAGCTGCGCAGGCTCCGCGATCTGCTGGCTGGTGAGTCTCTGGAGTGGGACCTGGTCGAGGCCGTAGCTGATGTGTGCTTCCCCCATGACCCAGCCGACTGCTCCGGAGAGCGCCTGGAGATGGCAAGGGCGTTATGGGACCGCGCGCAGTCCAGCCCAACACCGCCTGAGGGGACGCAGGAGCTGGCACTCGCACGGGAGTTGCTGGCGGCGAAGGACCGCACCATCGAGGTCTATCAGGAACTGCAGCGTGTCCGGCAGGCGTACGAGGCCAGTGAGCGCGGCCGGCATCAGGCGCTGCAGATCGCCACCCTGCTTTTTGCCATGCTCGGTCAGACTCAGGCGAAAGTGGCGGAACTCAAGCGCCGGGTTGATGCCTTGGAGACGATGCCGGCCAATGGTTCGGACGCGCACAGGGCGGTCGAGGTACGTCTGTCCCGAGCACAGCAGCAGCAGGCGGAACTGAGCTCGCAGTTGTCGCGTGCCGAGCGGGAACGGGATACCGCCCAGCAGGTTGCCGACCATGCGGCCCGTCGCATCCAGGAACTGGAAGATGAGCTTGCCAGGCTGCGGGTCCGGATGGGGCACGGTGACTCCGAAGAGCCGCATGATCCGGTTCCTCAGGCACTTCAGCCGGATCTGACGGCGATCAGCCAGGATGATGTGGCCCTCGATGACGTGGATCGTGCCCTGGAGAAGGTGCGCGCGGTCTTGGACGAGGAGCACGAAGTCGTTCAGCAGGCCGCCGACGAGGTCGGCTACCGGACGCGTTCAACTGAAACCTCCGCGGTGACCGTCGTTCCCGGACAGGTGCAGCGTGTGCCCGGGCCGCCTCCTTCGGATGGGCTCGGAGGAGTTGCACAGTTGTCCGGGACAACCCTGGATAACCCGGTGACCGGCTCCAGGGCGCCGGTTCTTGCTTCCGAGGCGGCGCCAGTCCTGCTCTCTGCCGATCACTTGCGCTACATCGGAGCAGCGACGCGGCGGATCGCCCGGGGCATCGACCTGGACGAGATCGTGATGGGTCTGTGCCGGGCCACCGTGCCGATGTTCTCGGACGCGATTCTGGTCTATTTGCGTGAGCCGCTGCCGGTCGGTGACGAGCGGCCCGTCGGTCCGCTCGTGCTGCGGCTGCGCCGCACCGACCGGATTCCGGCGGAGCGCGACACCGAGCCCGCGGTCCAGCCGGAGCCCTCCGATCTGGCGGCGGTCACGGCGGAGCTGTGCGAGGTACGGCCCGGTGGCGCGCTCGCCGAGGTGCTCCGCGGGGTACGGCCAGTGTTCGCGGACGCGCCCGCAGCCTATGCCGCCCTGCCCGAACTCATCGGCGAGAACAGCCTGTTCACGGTGCCCACGGGCCAGCGCACCATCCTGGCGCCGCTGCGCGGCCGCCGCCGAGTGATCGGCGCGGCACTATTCCTGCGCCGCCCGGAGCGCATGGCGTTCGAGCAGGACGACCTGCTGGTAGCCGCCCAGCTCGCCACGCACAGCGCGCTCGGCATCGACAAGGCGGTGCTGTACGGCCGCGAGGCGTACATCGCGGACGAGCTGCAGCGCAGAATGCTGCCCGAGAGGCTGCCGCACTCCTGGGGCGTACAGCTGGCGCACCGCTACCTGCCGGCCGCGGAGACCGCAAGGGTCGGGGGCGACTGGTACGACGTCATCGCCCTTCCGGGTAGCCGGGTCGCCTTGGTTGTCGGTGATGTTGTAAGTCATTCCATGACATCCGCAGCGGTCATGGGGCAGTTGCGCGCGTCGCTGAAGACGCTGGCCAGCCAGGATCTCCCACCCCAGGAAATACTCCATCAGATTGACGACGTGGCCCGCGACCTCGGCAACGACCACATGGCGACATGCATGTGTGCCGTGTACGACCCGGTCTCGCACCGGATCACCATCGCCAACGCCGGCCACCCACCGCCAGTCCTGCTGCACCCGGACGGCCGCGCCGAGGTGCTGCGGGTACCGCCGGGCGCGCCGATCGGTGTGGGCGGGGTGCACTTCGAGGCTGATCTTGCGGAAGCAGGAATCGTCGCTGTTCACCAGCCGGAGGCCGCCGAGGCCGGTAGCGCCCCCGCCGTGAGCCTGCTCGAACGGGTTCTCAGCGGGCTCCGCAAGCTATAGCCAGCTTCAGGCGCTGGGCGCAGACCGCGGCCGCCTGCCTTGCCCGGTGCCTATCGCCCGGTGCCGAGGAGGCGGCGCCGGGCGGCGACCAAGGCGTGCCATGGTTCGCGGGCGGACTGGTCTACTCAACGTCTCCTGCCCGTAGGTGAGACCTGGCTCGCGCAGTCCTGCGCGAGCGCTTGGCCCGACCGCCTGGTGTTCCCCGCTGCCGCATCCGGTATGCCGACACACCGTCAGGGTGACACGAAGGAGCGAACGCGTGATGGCCCAAAGCTACAGCGTGGGTACTTTCCGTAACTGGTGGGTGGCTGCCCATTCATACCGACCTGTCAGGAGCTCACTCATGCGACGCATCGCAACCGTGTTCAGCGCCCTCGCCATGGCGGGGGTGACGGCCCTCGCCCTGCCAAACCCGGCCTTCGCGGCCCAGGGAAGGCTCGTCTTCGCCGGAGGACAGGTGATCCAGAACCCGAGCGGCTGCTACCAGCCCAACATCTGGCCGCTCATCGTCCGCAACGAGACCAATGGTTACGCCCTCGTCTACGGCTGCTCCGACTGCTCGGGAGACGTCATCGCAGTCGTTCCCCCGGGCGGCAGCACGACCCAGGAGTTCGGCGGCAGCGTCTACATCGCCTGACCGCACCACCCTGCGGCCATGCCTCAGATGTCTGATGGTGCAAGCCGTCGAAGCCAAAGGCCCTCGCGGCTGCCCGGTTCCTCTCGCCGTCTCGGAAGGGACTGGGCGGCCCAGTAACAGGCCTCATTGCTATACCGAGCCCCAAGCTGGGCACTGGGACGAGGCCGGCTCACGCGCCCGGCGCTCGAAGAGCCGCGCCACGGTTTCCTCACGCCCGTATCGCGACCTCGGGCAGCCGTCGGCGACGAGAGCGAGCGCCCGTTTCGCGTCCTCGGCCCGGTGTGCTGCGGCGGGGCAGATCAGCACGGCCGACGCCGGCGCGGGACGCGATGCGCCGCAATGGCGGCCGCGTGACGGTCCTGGATCGTGCATCCGTCCACCGACATCCACCTCACCCGCTTCTCCCGCCACAGCACACCCCCACGCCGCCCCACCCCTCGCCCTGCGGGAAGCAGTCGGCCGACTGAAGGTCAACGAAGTCGACGAGTGGGGATTCCAGGTACTGCGCCCCGACTCACGCCTCGCCCACCAGATCGAAGAACTCGCCGACGCCCCCTCACATCACACCGAACGCGCGCTGCTTCGGAAGTGCCGCACCAGTGCAGTCACCCCGAAGCAGCTGCGCCTGAATATCGGCGAGACGCTGCTGTCGGCATGGGCCATCATCATTCGACTACGCGGACGGCTGTAGCGTCGAGCTCGCGCTGCTGGTCGGCATGTCCATGGCGGCCGGATGCTACGCGGTGTCGATGCGACGGTCCGCGGCCCTGAGCCCCGGAGGAAGCCCGCCGGACGACACCAATATCCCGACTGATCGGCCACCGAAGCGAGAACGAGCCGGTTTCCGGGCAAGGACCCTATAGTTCCGATCAGTTGCTCGGTCGAACCGGAGGTACGGGCGTGGACATCGAACTGGCCGATGCGGTCGCGGGGTTGCGGGACGAGCTGCTGACCGCCGCCGCGCGCGGAGCCGGGCAGGATTTGGTGTTCGACGTCGGGACGATCGAGCTCGAACTCGCCGTGGAGTTGCGCACGGATGCCACGGCCAAGGCCGGATTCAAGGCCTGGGTGGTTTCCGGGGACGCTGAGGCGGGAGTGTCACGAGGCAGGACGCACCGGGTGACTCTCTCGCTGACCCCGCGCCGCGCCGACGGCGGGGACCTGCTGGTGGGAGGCGACTCGCGTCGGCCCGCCGGACCGGGCGACGTGTCTGACCACATCGGACGCTGAGAACCCGGGAGGCGCGGGCGTGAACTGGGACAGGGTGGTGGGGGTCACCGGTTCGCACGGTCCCGGCTCGGGCTACCTCGTGGGCCCGCGCCTCGTGCTGACCTCCGGTCATGTGGGGCGGGCCGAGGGCCGCGCGGTCACGGTGTTCCGACCCGGACGGCCCGGCGAGTTCGCGGGGACCGTCGTGTGGTGCGGTACGCCGGGCGGGCGCGACGACGCGGCACTGGTGCTGCTCGATGATCCGCACTGGGTGCCGACCGGCGAGGCCGCGCCCTGGGGGCGCACCGTCACCCACCGCACCGGCATCTCCTGCGCCTGCTGGGGCGTGCCGAACCTGGTGCAGCGCCCGGACAGGCCCGTGGAGGTCAGCCAGCTGTCCGGGCGGCTCAACGCGGGGGACCAGATGGTCGGCGATCGCTATGTGATGCAGTTGGACAGCCACCCGCCGGACGGTCCGTCACCGTGGGGCGGGCTGTCTGGCGCCGCCGTGTTCTGCGGCGATCTACTGACCGGCGTGATCGCCGCAGACCCGGCCGGACGGGCCCACGCCGCGCTGGAGGCCGTACCGGCGTACATGCTGCTGCGCGACCCCCAGTTCCGCGCGCGACTCGCCGAGCACGGCGGATCGCCCGTGTGCCGGGGCGTGGAACTGCGCGAGCTGGGCGATCCGTTGCCAGGGGGAGCCACGGCGGTTACCCCGGCCGGTCTGCTCACCGCGGGCCGCGCCGTCGTACCGTTCGTTGGCCGGGACGAAGAGCTGGAGGAGCTGCTGGCCTGGGCGGCGCTTCCCAGCACGGGCGTGTGGCTGCTGCACGGCCCCGGCGGGCAGGGCAAGACCCGCCTGGCCCAGCGGTTCGGCGAGTGGCTCGCCGAGGATGGCTGGGCAGTCGTGTGGCCGCGGGCCACTGCCGCTTCCGAGCAGCTGTCGGTGATCGCCGACGTGGTCGTGCCGACGCTGGTCGTGGTCGACTACGCCGAGGGACGCGTCCACCAACTCGCCGCGTTGCTCAGCGACCTCGCGCACCGGGGACGCCGCGTCAAGGTGCTACTGCTCGCCCGTGCCGGCGGCGACTGGTGGCAGGAATTGGCCGCCTCGGGGGACGCCGTCGCCGACCTCACGGACACGGCCGTCGTACGCCGGCTGCCGTTACTGGAGCCGAACGACGTTGACCTCTACACCGCGGCCGTTGATGCCTACGCCGCCGCCCTGCGCGACCTGCCCGGTGGGCCCGATACGGACTGGGGGGCGGCCGCAACGCGGCTCGGCCGGACGGAGCACCGGTCGGCACCGGAGGACCGAAGCGTCCTGGCGGTGCAGATGACGGCACTGGCCGACCTGCTCGACGCCACGCACCCGACGGACGAACCGCCCCACGGAGCACCGCGCGGGCCCGAAGACCGCGTGCTCGACCACGAGCGCCGCCACTGGCAGTCACTGGCCCGGGCACACGGCCTGCTGCCGGGGCTGAGCCTGCCCACCCTCATCGACACCATCGCCGCGGCGGCGCTCCTCGGGGTACCCGAGCGGCAGGCCGTCGATGCGTTCCTCACCCGCGTGCCCGGCCTCTCCGACCAACCGCTGGATCGGCTCGACGCCGTGCAGACCTGGCTGACCGCCCTGTACCCCGCGGCTGACCGGCACACGGCCTTCGGGTGCCTCCAACCCGACCGGCTCGCCGAACGACTGGTGGGCCGCCTCGTACTCGACCGCGAACGCCGCCGCGTCGTGGAGACACTGATCCCGCACATCGGGTACGAGGAGGCGACCTCGCTGCTGACGGTCTGCGCACGCGCCGCCGCACACCGCACCCTCGGACCGGGGGTGGCCGACACACTGACCCGCTGGTGCGTCGACCACGCGCGCACGCTGGCCTCGCCGGCGGTCGCCGTGGCCACCCGCGTGGAGTCACCGGCCCCGCTGCTGACGGCCCTGACACGGGTGGCACACGAGTCCGACGACGTCGAGCTGCTGCGTGCGCTCGGCAACGCCCTGCCGGTCAGCACCGAAGTGCTCTCCGGTGTGGCGCTCGACCTGGCCGAAGCTCTGGTCCCGCGCTACCGGCAGGCGGCGGCGGACGATCCGGAGCGGTACACCGTGGCCCTGGCGATGGCGCTGCTCGGGCTCTCCGACCGGCGCGGCGACGCCGGACACCACCAGGAGGCACTGGAAGCCGTCACCGACGGCGTCGACCTGCTACGGCGCACCGCACACAGTCCGACCGAGCCCGCCCGAGCGGAACTCGCCCTCGGCCTCAACCGCCTCGCCAACCGGCTGCGGGACACAGGACGGCACCAGAAGGCACTGGAAGCCGTCACCGAGGCGACGGATATCCTGCGCGACCTCACCGCCCAGGCCCCCGAGCTGTACGCGCTCGACCTCGCCGGCAGCCTCAACACCCTGTCGGCCTGTCTGGCGACCCTACGGCGCCACGAGGACTCCCTGGCAGCGCTCGCCGAAGCGGTCGACCTGCTGCGCGGCCTCGCCGAGGAGGAACCGGGCTACCTGCCCGCCCTCGCCGACGCCCTGCACAACCTCGCGAACCGCTACAGCTGGCTGGGGCTGTACGAGGATGCTCCGGTCCAGATCAGCGAGTCAGTCGACATCCGCCGTGCCCTCGCCGACCTCCACCCCGACGCCCATGTGCCGGGACTGGCGATCGGCCTCAACACCCTGGCGATCGTGCTGGGCGACGTGGGACAACACGAGGAGGCACTGGCCGCGATCACCGAGGCGGAACGGATATTCCGCGCCCTGTCCGAGTCCCGCCCCGGCGTCCACGATAACGATCTCGCCAGGGCCCTACACAACCTCTCTGGCTGTCTGCAACAGTCGGGTCGGCCGGCCGAGGCGCTGACCGCGATCACCGAGGCGGTGCAGATCCGGCGCGCCCTCGCCGAGCGGTCACCCGAGGCCCACAGCGCGGACCTCGCCATGAGCCTGCACGACCTGGGCCTCCAAGTCAGTTCCGCCGGCGAGGCCGAGGCGGCGCTGCCCCTGTTCGCCGAGTGCGTGATGCTCCGCACGGACCTCGCCCAGGTGCTGCCGGAGGCGCATGTGCACGACCTGGTCCGGGGCCTCCAGAGCTACGCCCAGTGCTGCATCGACGCCGGTCGGCACGACCTGGCGGTCTCGGCGATCGACCAGCTCGTCGACCTACGTCGCCAGATCGCCGAGGTGGAGCACGACCATGCGACGCAGGACCCGGAGATCGAGAAGGCGCTGGACGTCCGCGCCTGGCTCCTGGAACAGCCAACCCACGGCTGAGCCGAGGCCGGAGCCCTAGATGCAATACTGGTGATTTAGGTTGGTTTCCGGCGGGTCGGCCTGGCCTTGGTCGGCCCGACCAGGGTCACGTAGGGAGTGTCCGGCCGGGGCGGATTGTGGTGCTCGGCGCGTTTGAGCTTCCAGTTGGACATCTTGCGTTTGATGACGCGC
>NZ_VMNX01000255.1 GCF_009377235.1 Streptomyces acidicola | reverse complement strand
ACCTTTGGGAGTCCGTACGGGTGGGAGTTGCAGGGGGCGCGGTGCGGATGACGTCGACGGTCCCGGTCCGGTACGCGAACTCTTTCGCCCCCGGAGGAAAGCGTGCCCGGACGCACTCGGACCCGCAGGCGGTAGGTGGCCTGCGGGTCCGGGTCACGTCACGTGCACGGCCGAAGCCGACGCAGCGTTACGCAGCGTCACGCAGCCTTCGGCGCGTTGACGTCGCTCGGCAGCGCCTTCTGCGCGACCTCGACGAGCGCGGCAAACGCGCCCGCGTCGTTGACGGCCAGCTCGGCCAGGATCTTGCGGTCGACCTCGACGTTCGCGGCCTTCAGACCCTGGATGAAGCGGTTGTACGTGATGCCGTTGGCGCGGGCAGCAGCGTTGATGCGCTGGATCCAGAGCTGACGGAAGTCGCCCTTGCGCTTCTTGCGGTCGTTGTAGTTGTAGACCAGCGAGTGGGTGACCTGCTCCTTGGCCTTGCGGTACAGGCGCGAACGCTGACCGCGGTAGCCGGAGGCCTGCTCCAGGATCGCCCGGCGCTTCTTGTGGGCGTTGACTGCCCGCTTGACGCGTGCCACTTCTCTAACTCCTTGTAGCGGGGCCGCGGTGGTCCTCACGCGGCCCGGAAACGAATGGGTCCCGGTCTCTCGGTGGCGGGCGCTGGACGCCGTCAGGCGTCAGGCGCACCCGCCTCACTTGCCGAGAAGCTTCTTGATCTTCTTGGCGTCGCCCGGGGCCATCTCGGCGTTGCCGGTGAGGCGACGCGTCACGCGGGACGACTTGTGCTCGAGCAGGTGGCGCTTGCCGGCGCGCTCACGGAGCACCTTGCCCGAGCCGGTGACCTTGAAGCGCTTGCTGGAACCGCTGTGCGACTTGTTCTTCGGCATAGCGCCGTTCTCTCCTCGTCATGGCGCTCCGGTGCCCGGTCGTGAAACCGGGCACGGTGGAACGTCCTGTCTATCGGTTGACATCCCTGGACTGTCGGCCCAGGGATTCCCTGGGACTCACATCCCGGGGAATCACGCCTCTGCAGGCTCCTCGGCAGGTACCTCGGCATCGGAGGCGTTCTGCGAGCGGCCTGGATTGGCCTTCGCTTCCGCCTTGCGGGCCGCCTGCGCCTCACGGGCCTCGGCCATCGCCTCGGTCTTCTTCTTGTGCGGACCGAGAACCATGATCATGTTCCGGCCGTCCTGCTTCGGGTTCGACTCGACGAAACCGAGGTCCTGGACGTCCTCCGCGAGCCGCTGCAGCAGTCGGTAGCCCAGCTCGGGCCGGGACTGCTCGCGACCACGGAACATGATCGTGATCTTGACCTTGTCGCCCTGCTTGAGGAACCGGACGACGTGACCCTTCTTGGTGTCGTAGTCGTGCGGGTCGATCTTCGGCCGGAGCTTCATCTCCTTGATGACCGTGTGCGCCTGGTTCTTGCGCGCCTCACGGGCCTTCATGGCCGACTCGTACTTGAACTTCCCGTAGTCCATGAGCTTGCACACGGGCGGACGGGCGTTCGCCGCGACCTCGACCAGGTCCAGGTCGTACTCTTGCGCAAGCTCCAGTGCCTTCGCGAGCGGCACGATGCCGACCTGCTCGCCACTGGGACCGACAAGTCGCACCTCGGGAACGCGAATCCGGTCGTTGATGCGGGGCTCGGCGCTGATGGATCCTCCTCGGTAGCACCCCACGACGGTCTGGCGGACCGCCGTGTATGTCTGGATTGACATAGGGACCAACCATCGCGGCGCATGAAAAATGCCCCGGACGGGACACAGGCGGGGCTCCAGACTGCCGGGGAGCACCGCCGCAGTGAACCGCGGGGCGCGCTTCGGGCGACTCCACCGTCCGTACGGAACGGTGGTGGCCGCCTGACCGGTGACCTGCCGTCCCGGAGGAGGGTCAGGTGGGAGTTCGGAGCCTCCACTTGCGGGCCGGGCACGCTGACTTCGTCTTGGCGCGTCCGACCGGTCGTCACCCAAGGCTAGCAGCTACCGGAGGCCGTTGCGAACCGGCGTGCGGGCGCCTCCCGCGCACGGCCGCCGCGGTGGCCGGGCCTATCGTGTGGGACATGAGTGACACCTCCCCCTCGGGCCCCTCGGGCTCGGCCGACACCTCCGGCTCCGCAGACCCGACCGGCTCCGCAGACTCTCCCGGCTTCGCCTCGGGCCCCGACTTCGACAGCATGACCCGCGACATCGCGGAGGTCCCGGCGGTCGAGGTGATCGTGACGGTCGCGGTGAACCTGATGAGCGCCGCCGCCGTGAAGCTCGGTCTCACCGAGGAGGGCGACAAGTACAAGGACCTGGACGAGGCCCGCAAGCTGGTGCACGCCCTCGCCGGTCTCCTCGACGCGTCCGCGACCGAGATCAGCTCCTTCCACGCGGCTCCGCTGCGCGACGGCCTGAAGTCGCTCCAGCTGGCGTTCCGCGAGGCGTCGCTGGTCCCGGACGAGCCGGGGCAGGGCCCGGGAGAGAAGTACACGGGCCCGGTCTACGGCTGACGCACCGGCCCTGCGGGATCCGCGGCTGATTCACGGACGAACGTACAGGGGCTCGCCCGGTGGTGTGGTCCCGGCCGGCAGCAGTGCCAGGTCGAGGCCGCGCACCAGGCGGGCCCTCAGTGTCTCGTCGGCGGCGAGGCGCTGCGCGACGGCCCGCGCGGCCTCGGCCGGGGGCGCGGACGGGTCCAGGACGAGGGCCAGGGAACCGTCGGCCGGCCCCGGCCCGAGGTGGGCACGCAGTACGGCGGGCTCGGCGGCCACGGCTTCGCGCACGGCCGTGACGACGGCCGGGTCGGCGAGCGGGTCCGTCGTGGTCCGGCCCTCGGCGAGCGCGAGCAGCGCGGGTCCGGTCAGCTCGTACGGCACCGGCCCGGCCAGGTCCAGCACGATCGTGTCGGCCTTCTCGTGGGCGGCGGCCTGGAGGGCCTGGTGCAGGGGTACGGCGACGGGGCGGGCGGCGGGGTCCCAGCGGGCCAGGGCGTCGGTGGAGGTGAAGGCCGGCAGGGCGGTGCGGTTTCCGGCCTTCAGGGTCGGTACGGCCATGTCACTGGTCTTCTCGCGGCGCAGCCCGTTCTCGTCCTCCTCGACCTCGCCCAGGACGGCCACGACGGGCACCAGCAGCCGAGCGCCCTCAAGGGCCTCCAGGACGGGCCCCACGGCCGTACGGTCCTCGGCCCAGGCCGCGAGCGCCGCGCTCAGCCGGAGGTCGGCGGAGCCGTCGTCGTCGGAGAAACCGGGGTCGGGAATGTTCTTGTTCGCCACGGTCACCGACCCTATCGGGGGAAGCCTCCTGACCAAGTCCGGGGCCGGAAGCACGGCACTCACAGGGCTCACGGGTTTCTCAGCATTCACACGCATCTAACGACCGGCTAACCCGGCACACAGGGCGGGCCTGCAGCATCGCGGGCATGCCACCTCGCACAGTCCGCCTCCTCGCTCAGTCGGCTCGGCGCCGTCCCGTCCTGGGCTGCGTGCTGGCTGCCGCCGTCATCGTGAGCAGCACGGCCGGCGGGACGGTCCATGTGAAGGGGCGGGCGCACGGCACGGAGGGCGCCGTATCGTCGTCGGTGTCATCGTCCTCGCCCTCGGCGCCCGCCCCGGCGAGTTCCCGGCAAGCTACTCAGGAGGCTTCGTTGCGACCGGTGGCGGCGCCCGCGGTGGACCACGACGCGCTGCTCACGGCCGCGTTGGAGGGTGTGGAGGTCGAGGACGGCGCCGCCCTGGCCGTGGCCGTGCGGGACATGGAGTCCGGGGAGAGCGCGGCGTACGGGAAGGCGCTGTTCGAGACCGCGAGCATCGTGAAGGTCGACATCCTGGCGGCGCTGCTCCTCCAGGCGCAGGACGCGGACCGGCGGCTCACCGCGCAGGAGGAGGCGTACGCGGCCGCGATGATCGAGAACAGCGACAACGCTTCCGCGAGCGCGCTGTGGAAGACGATCGGTTCCGCGGCGGGCCTCGACGCCGCGAACGACCGCTTCGGGCTGACCGGTACCGAGGGCGGCGACGGGCTGCTGTGGGGGCTGACCCGGACCACGGCCGCCGATCAACTCGTCCTGCTTCAGCAGGTGTTCGGGGACGCGTCGGAGCTGAGCGACGCCTCGCGGGCGTATCTGCGGGAGCTGATGGGGCGGATAGCCGTGGGCCAGGACTGGGGCGTGTCGGCCGCCGGTTCCGGCTTCGCCCTGAAGAACGGGTGGTTGCCGCGCACTGCGACGGGGCTGTGGGTCATCAACAGCATCGGGCGCGTCACCGTGGACGGGCACGACCACCTCGTGGCGGTGCTGTCGAACGGCAACACCACGAAGGCGAAGGGTGTTGCGCTGGTGGAGGCGGCCGCGAAAGCCGCGGTGTCGGTGTTCGCGGAGAAGGAGGCCGGAAGCGTCGAGACCGTGGCGGCGCCGGTCTGGCAGCCGCGGTAGCGGCCCTTCCCTGCCTCGGAAGCCGTGGTAGCGGCTTCCCTGCCCCGGAAGCCGTGGTAGCGGTCTCTCCCAGGCTCAGACGCCGTAGTGGTCCGTGTGGTCCCGTCGTATCCGGCCCCGCCACAGCACTACCGCCCCGCCCAGCAGCAGGATGCCCAGGCCGCCCGCGACCGGGGCCGCCCAGCTGAAGGCGCTGCCGCCGTCCTGGTCCGGATCCGGGCCGGAGCCGAAGTACTTCTGGCCGTAACCCGCCGGGTGGAGCCCTTCCGGTTCGAGCTTGCCGCCCGCCTTGATCGCGGCCTCCGGGTCGACGAAACCGAAGCCGTAGGAGTCGCTCCGGCCGCCCGCCGGGGCGTCGCGGGCCGTGTCCTCCAGGAGCTGCTTGATCTGTGCCGGCGTCAGACCGGGGTGGGCCGCCCGGACGAGGGCGACCGCGCCGGAGACGAACGCGGCCGCGGCGCTCGTGCCCCAGCCCTCGTAGTACCTGCGGTCCGGGGAGGCGATGACGACGTCGTCGCCCGGGGCGCTGACCGTGGCGTACCAGCGGCGGGTGGAGAAGGAGGCGCGGGTGCCGTACTTGTCGACGGCGGTGGCGGCGATCACGCCCGGGTAGGCGGCCGGGTACGAGATGCGGTCGCCCTTCTCGCCGCCGTTGCCCGCGGAGGCGACGACGACGGAACCCTTCTTGAGGGCGTACTCGACGGCGGCGTCCTCGGCGGGTTCGGGGTGGGCGGACTTGGAGTCGTCGCCGAGGGAGAGGTTGATGACGTCGGCGCCCTGGTCGGCGGCCCAGCGGATGCCCTCGGCGAGGGCGTTGCCGCGGGTGTTGCGGGCCTTGGAGCGGGCGGGGTCCTTTTCCTCGAGGATGACGCGGACGGGGAGGATCCTGGCCTCGGGGGCGATGCCCAGCACGCCGTCGGCGCGCCCCGGACCGTGTCCGTGGCCGGCGATGATCCCGGCCATGGAGGTGCCGTGCACGGCCCAGGTCTCGTCGCCGCGGCTCGCCCCGAAACCGACCATGTCCTTGGTGGGCAGGACGTTGCCCGCCAGGTCGGGGTGCTCGTCGTCGACGCCGGTGTCGAGGACGGCCACGGTGACGCCCGCGCCCTTCGTGGTCCGCCAGGCCTCCCGTGCGTGCATGGCGTCCAGTGCCCACTGCTGGGAGCGGATCTCGTCCGCGCGGGCCGTGGTCGACGGGACGAGGGCGAGGGAGGCGGCGAGGAGGACGCTGAGCGCGCCGGTCCCGCGGTTCATGCGTGCCTTCACGAGGGTCATACGGGTCATGAGGCCTTGTCCACGGCCGAGGCGACCGTCTTGCGGAAGCCGCGTTCGACGCGGTCGGCGAGGCCCTGAGCCTCGTGGCCGAGGCCGGACTGGGCGGGAGCGGTGGTGGCGCCGGACTTCATGGCTTCCTCGGCGGGCTCCGGCTCGGTGATGGTGCGGCCGTCGGTGAAGCCGGAGACGGCGTAGACGACGACCGGCGCGTCGGTGAGGACGGAGAGGGTCCAGGAGGCACGCTGGCCGGCGCCGAACCGGTCCGCGAGGGTGCCCTGCGCCGCGTACGGGAGGGGCATCAGGTCGGTGCGTCTGTCCAGGCCCTCCCTCTCGAAGCGGGACTTCAGGGAGGCCATGGCGGCGAAGTCGCCCGTGGTGAACAGCAGGCCCACGGTGGTGACATGACTGCGGGTCGCGTCGGTGTAGGTGGCGCGGAGCAGCCGCAGGCAGCCGACCGGGGCGAGGGCCTTGCGGAGCAGCGGGTCGAAGGCATCCTCGCAGCCGGTGTCGGGTGCCACGGCGATCCGCGTCCAGGTCCGGTCGGCGCCGCCGGGTCCGGCGCCCTCGCCGTCGAGGGTGCGCGGGAACAGCTGGTCGACGGGCACGCTGTGCCACAGCTGTTCGGCGGCGGCGAAGTTGCCGCGGTCGCCGTCCGCGTCCGCGTCTCCGGTCAGCCAGCTCCCGGTCACTGCCCCGCCTATGAGCCCGAGGCCGAGGACGACGCAGGTGGCGGCCGTCAGCCTGCGGGGGCGGCTGGGCCGCGACCGGGTGCCGTCGTGCGTCTCGGGGTGGTACGTCTCGGGCCGCGCGAAGGTGATGTACGGGCGTCGCGGGCGTCCGCCGAGTGCCTGGTCCAGTGCCTCGACGGAGCGCCGCGAGGAGCTCGACGCGGGCGTCCAGCCGGTCGGCTGCCCGTCGCGGACGGGCCGCAGCCGGGTGGTCGACTCGGTGAGGGTCTCCTCGGGCAGGGCGGTACGACGCGGCGGCTCAGCGGGCCGGGGCGGAGCACTGCCGGCGGCGGCGCCGGACGGCTCGCCGCCCGGCCGGTGTGGTGCGTCCGCGGGCCCCGCGGAGCCCGCAGGCGGTGCGTCGGGGAACCGCGACGAGGCCGCGGGCGGGGGCGGGGCGGCCGGGGCGGTGCTCGGTGCGGCGGCGCGGCGGAAGTCGTGCAACCGCGGGCGCTGCCCGGCTCCGTCCGGTTCCGGGGAACCCGTGTCGCGGGAGGCACGCGGCGCCTCCGGGGCCGCGCCTCGCGGGGTCCCCGCTCCGGTGGCCCGTCCGGGAGTGCGGGTTCCCTGTGGTGACGGCACCGGACCGGGCACACCCGACGGTGTGAGCGGTGGGGCGGACGGCGGCATGGGGGCTGCTCCGGCCGTCGGTGGACGCTGAGGGCGCTGCGGGGCCGCGGCGGGCGGGGATGCGGGTCGCTGAGGTGGCAAAGGGGCGCTCGTGGAGGTGGAGCCCACTGCCGCACCGCTCCTCGCGGCGGGGCCCGGCTGCTGCTCCTGGGGCGGTACGGGCCCCGTCGCGGCATCCGCGGGTGCGTCGGAACCGTGCACACCCGGCGTCCGCGGAGGCGTCGATGGAGGCATCGGTGGACGGGGTGGAGTCGTGGGACGTGGGGGGATGGAGGCACGACGCGCTTCCGTGCTCATGCACCCCCCGTTTCCTCGTGTCTCAGGCCGCCTCGAATACCGTCCGGGCGTACGACCGCCCCATGGGAGCGATCGTCGTTCTGGAGTCGCCTGCCCGGGTGTCCGCCACGAGCATCCGTACCCGTCCCGACGCGTGACCATCCCCGGCCGAGGTCGTCCCCCTGCTTCCGCGTCACTCTACGGGTTGCCGCGCGTGAAGAGGGAACCAGTCCGCAGGCCCGGGGGGTTCTGCCCGGAACGTCCCCCTACCCTGCGGTAATCGAGTCTGGCAGGCTGCGTTCATGACTGCCCGTGCCGCTGACCGCGCCCGCTACGACCGGGCCACCGCTCATCTCGACGCCCCTGTCGCGATCGTCGATCTGGACGCCTTCGACGCGAACGCCGACGACATGATCCGCAGGGCGGGCGGCAAGCCGATCCGTGTGGCCAGCAAGTCCGTTCGCTGCCGGGCACTCCTGGAGCGCGTCCTGGGGCGCGAGGGTTTCGCGGGCATCATGTCCTTCACTCTCGCCGAGTCCCTGTGGCTCGCGCGGTCCGGCTTCGACGACGTCCTGCTCGCGTACCCGTCGACCGACCGCTCGGGCTATGCCGAGCTGACCGGTGATCCCAAGCTCGCGGCCGCCGTCACCGTCATGGTGGACGACCCGGCCCAGCTCCAGCTCATCGACGACGCACGCGCGGGCGGTTCCGAAGTCGTGCGGGTCTGCCTGGAGTTGGACACGTCCCTGAAGCTGCTCGGCGGGCGTGTGCGCGTCGGCGCCCGGCGCTCCCCGCTCCACTCCCCCGCCCAGGTCGCCGAGATGGCGCGTACGGTCGCCCGGCGGCCCGGGTTCAGGCTGGTCGGGATCATGGCGTACGAGGGGCACATCGCCGGTGTCGGGGACTCGCTCGCGGGGCGCCCGTTCCGCTCGCGGGCCGTCCGGCTGATGCAGGCCGCCGCGCGGAAGGAGCTCGCCGAGCGGCGGGCCGAGGTCGTGCGCGCGGTTCGGGCCGTGGAGCCCGGCCTGGAGTTCGTCAACGGCGGCGGCACGGGCAGTGTCCAGCACACCGCCGCCGAGGACGCGGTCACCGAGATCGGGGCCGGGTCCGGTCTGTACGTGCCACGCCTCTTCGACAACTACACCTCGTTCAGCGGGCGTCCGGCCGCGCTTTTCGCGCAGCCTGTCGTCCGTCGGCCGGGCGTCGGCATCGTCACCGTGCTGGGCGGCGGCTATCCGGCCTCGGGCGCCGCGGGCCGCGACCGGTTGCCCGTCCCGTACCTGCCTCAGGGGCTGAGGTACGACCCTCAGGAAGGTCCGGGCGAGGTGCAGACGCCGCTGCTGGGCGCGCCCGCCGACGATCTCCTCATCGGTGACAAGGTGTGGTTCCGGCACGCCAAGGCGGGCGAGCTCTGCGAGCGGTTCGACGTGCTGCACCTCGTGGCGGGCGACGAGGTGACGGCGACCGTGCCGACGTATCGCGGGGAGGGCCGCACCTTCCTGTAGCCGGTCGGCCGGAGCCTGCCGGGTGGCTAGGGGGCTTGTGAAGGGACAGGTGGCTCCGCCACATGACCCTCCACGCCGCACGCCGAGAGCACGCACCGAACGCCGCGCCTTCTTCCACGGAGATCCATCACAAGCCCCCTAGAGCCCCCTAGAGCGGTGTGACGTACGCGCCCGAAATGCCGCCGTCCACCAGGAAGTCGGTGGCGTTCACGAAGGACGAGTCGTCGCTGGCGAGGAACGCGACGGCCGCCGCGATCTCCGTGGCCTCCGCGAACCGCCCGAGCGGGATGTGCACCAGGCGGCGCGCGGCCCGCTCCGGGTCCTTGGCGAACAGCTCCTGGAGGAGAGGGGTGTTGACCGGCCCCGGGCACAGGGCGTTGACGCGGATGCCCTCGCGCGCGAACTGCACGCCCAGTTCGCGGGACATGGCCAGCACACCGCCCTTGGAGGCCGTGTACGAGATCTGGGAGGTCGCCGCGCCCATGCGGGCCACGAACGACGCCGTGTTGATGATCGAGCCCTTGCCCTGCCGCCGCATGTAGGGGAGGGCTGCCTTGCAGCACAGGTACACGGAGGTGAGGTTGACCTCCTGGACCCTCTTCCACGCCTCCAGGCCGGTCTCCAGGATGGAGTCGTCGTCGGGCGGTGAGATGCCCGCGTTGTTGAAGGCGATGTCGACGCTGCCGTACGTGTCGTACGCGGCCTTGAACAGGGCCTCGACCTGCTCGGGGTCGGTGACGTCGACCTTCACGAAGATGCCGCCCACGTCCTCGGCGGCCGCCTTGCCGCGTGTCTCGTCGACGTCGCCGCAGACCACGTGGGCCCCCTCGGAGGCGAGCCGGCGCGCGGTGGCGAGGCCGATGCCGCTGCCGGCACCGGTGATGACGGCGGTGCGGCCGACGAGGCGGCGGCAGATGGTGTCTGCGGAGATGTCGGTCATGAGCGGCTCAGGCCTCCGTGCTGATGAAGACGTTCTTGGTTTCGGTGAAGGCGGTGAGGGCGTCCGGGCCGAGCTCGCGCCCGATCCCTGACTGCTTGAAGCCGCCGAACGGGGTCCAGTAGCGGACGCTGGAGTGGGAGTTGACGGACAGGTTGCCCGCGCGGACGGCCCGCGAGACGCGCAGCGCCCGGCCGACGTCGCGGGTCCAGAGGGAGCCGGAGAGGCCGTACGGAGTGTCGTTGGCGAGCCGGACGGCGTCGGCCTCGTCCTCGAAGGGCAGCACCACGGCCACCGGGCCGAAGACCTCCTCGACGGCCACGCGCGCGTGGGGCTCGACTCCGGTCAGGACGGTGGGCGGGAACCAGAAGCCGGGGCCTTCGGGGGCCTTGCCGCGGATTCCGGGCGCGTTCGGGTCGACGTAGGAACGGACGCGGTCCAGCTGGGTCCTGGAGATCAGCGGGCCCATCCGGGTGCTCTCGTCGGCCGGGTCGCCGACGAGGACGGACTCGATGGCGGGCGCGAGGAGGCCGAGGAACCGGTCGTACACGGACCGCTGCACGAGGACGCGGGTGCGGGCACAGCAGTCCTGGCCGGAGTTGTCGAGGAACGACATGGGGGTCGCCGCGGCGGCGGCCTCGATGTCGGCGTCGGCGAAGACGATGTTGGGGCTCTTGCCGCCGAGTTCGAGAGTGACCCTCTTGAGCAGGGCCGAGCCCTTCGCCAGCACCTGTTTGCCCACGGCGGTCGACCCGGTGAACACGATCTTCGCCACACCGGGGTGTTCGACGAGCGCGTCGCCCGCGACGGGCCCGTGGCCGGGCAGCACCTGGAACAACCCCTCCGGGAGCCCTGCCTCCAGGGCCAGTTCGGCGAGGCGGAGGGCGGTGAGCGGGGTCGTCTCGGCGGGCTTGAGGAGCACCGCGTTGCCGGCCGCGAGCGCGGGGGCGGCGCCCCAGGCGGCGATGGGCATCGGGAAGTTCCAGGGCGCGATCACGCCCACCACGCCGAGGGGTTCGTGGAACGTGACGTCGAGTCCTCCGGCCACCGGGATCTGCCGTCCGGTGAGCCGCTCGACGCCTCCCGCCGCATAGTCCAGCAGGTCACGGACGTTGCCGGCCTCCCAGCGGGCGTTGCCGACGGTGTGGCCTGCCTCGCGCACCTCGAGCCGGGCCAGTTCCTCGATGTGCTCGTCCACGGTCGCGGCGAACCGGCGCAGGAGCCGGGCGCGGTCGCCCGGTGCGAGGGCGGCCCACCCGGTCTGTGCCGTCGCCGCCCGCGCCACGGCCGCGTCCACGTCCTCGGCCGTGGTGGCCGGGACGGTGGCGACGACCTCCTCGGTGGCCGGGTTGAGTACCTGGAGCTCGTGCTCGTACGACAAGGAAGGACCTCTCACATGCGTTCGAAGGAGCGGCGCAGCTCCCAGTCGGTCACCGCGGCGTCGAAGGCCGCCAGCTCGACGCGCGCCATGTTGCGGTAGTGCGCGACCACCTCGTCGCCGAAGGCGGCCTTGGCGATGGGGCTGTTCTCCCAGAGTTCGGCTGCCTCGCGCAGGGTGGTGGGCACATGCGCGTAGTCGGCGGCGTAGGCGTTCCCGGGACATGCCTCGGGAAGCTCCAGCTCCTGTTCGATGCCGTACAGCCCGGCCGCGACCATGCCCGCGACGGCCAGGTGCGGGTTGACGTCGCCGCCCGGGAGCCGGTTCTCGAACCGTAGGGAGCGGCCGTGCCCGACGACCCGGAGCGCGCACGTCCGGTTGTCGTGGCCCCAGGCGACGGCGGTCGGGGCGAAGGACCCCGGCTGGAACCGCTTGTACGAGTTGATGTTGGGCGCGTACAGCAGCGCGAAGTCCCGGAGCGCGGCGAGCTGTCCGGCGAGGAAGTGCCGCATGACGGGCGACATGCCGCCGGGGTCGGCCGCGGAACCGGCCATGGCGTTCGTCCCGTGCGCGTCCGCCAGCGACAGATGGATGTGGCAGGAGTTGCCCTCGCGCTCGTTGTACTTGGCCATGAAGGTCAGCGACACGCCCTCCTGGGCGGCGATCTCCTTGGCGCCGGTCTTGTAGACGGCGTGCTGGTCGCAGGTGACCATGGCCTCGTCGTACTTGAAAGCGATCTCGTGCTGGCCGGGGTTGCACTCGCCCTTGGCGGACTCGACGGTCAGGCCGGCCCCGGCCATCTCGTTCCTGATCCGCCGCAGCAGGGGTTCGACACGGCCGGTGCCGAGCACCGAGTAGTCGACGTTGTACTGGTTGACCGGGGTGAGCCCCCGGTAGCCCGTGTCCCAGGCCTGCTCGTAGGTGTCCTTGAAGACGATGAACTCGAGCTCGGTGCCGACCTGGGCGGTGTAGCCGAGCTCGGCGAGGCGGTCCAGCTGTCGGCGCAGGATCTGCCGGGGAGCGGCCACGACCGGTGAGCCGTCGTTCCAGGCGAGGTCCGCGATCAGCATCGCCGTGCCCTCGTTCCAGGGCACCCGGCGCAGCGTGCTCAGGTCGGGGTGCATGGCGAAGTCGCCGTAGCCCCGGTCCCAGGAGGACATCTCGTATCCGTCGACGGTGTTCATCTCGGTGTCGACGGCGAGCAGGTAGTTGCAGCCCTCCGTGCCGTGCTCAAGCACCTCGTCGAGGAAGAAACGCGCGGCGAACCGCTTGCCCTGGAGACGCCCCTGCATGTCCGGGAAGGCCAGGACGACGGTGTCGATCTCGCCACCCGCGACGAGGGCGTGCAGCTCCTCGACACCGAGCGGGGGTGTGCGGTCTGCCACAGGATGGCCTCCTTCGGGCTTCTTCGCGTTGCTGCGGGCGCCTTCGGCCGGTTTTCGTGCTTCTTGGGCTTCTTACGGCTGGCTTCTTACGGCCGGCTGCTTACGGCTGGCTGCTTACGGCTTCTTCGACCGGGCCGAGAGCCATAAGGTATTGCGGAGAACCATTGGTTGGGAAGGGGG
Organism: Streptomyces acidicola; assembly: GCF_009377235.1. GTDB lineage: Bacteria > Actinomycetota > Actinomycetes > Streptomycetales > Streptomycetaceae > Streptomyces > Streptomyces acidicola. Next base: position 746 of record NZ_VMNX01000255.1, on the reverse strand, counting down.
CACGGCGAGATGTCGGCGCATTCTGACGGCGGCCCGGACGACGGACTGGCCCGGGTGCTGCGGCCAGTACGGGCGGGCAACGGCTTCGAGGAGGCCCTGGAGCAGATCCTGCAGGTCGTTCGGCTGGGCCTGGTGCCCGGCGGCGAGCGGCTGCCCGCGGAGCGGGTGCTGGCCGAGCGGCTGGGGATCAGCCGGGTCACCCTCCGTGAGGTCCTCAAGGTGCTCCAGGACGAGGGGCTGGTGGAGTCGCGGCGCGGACGGTACGGCGGCACGTTCGTGCTCCCCCGGAACGACGCGGGCGGCGAGGACGAGCTGCGGCGCCGCGTCGAGAGGACCGACATCGAGGACGTGCTCCGTTTCCGCGAGGTCCTGGACGTGGGCGCGGCCGGACTGTGCGCGTCCCACGGCCTGACCGCCGAACAGGCGGACCGCCTCCGCGAGGCGCTGGCCCGCACCCGGGACGCGCCCCTGACCGAGTACCGCCGCCTGGACACCCTCCTCCACCTCACCCTCGCCGAGCTGAGCGGCTCCCCGTCCCTCACGGCCCAGTACGCGTCCGTCCGCGCGACGGTCAACGACCTGCTGGACTGCATCCCCCTACTGGTCCGGAACCTGGAGCACTCCCAGCGGCAGCACGCCGCGATCGTCGAGGCGGTGCTGGAGGGCGACGCGGACGGGGCGCGGGAGATGATGCGGGAGCACTGCGCGGGGACGGGGGCGCTGTTGCGGGGGTTTCTGGCTTGAGG
>NZ_VMNX01000254.1 GCF_009377235.1 Streptomyces acidicola | reverse complement strand
GCACCGCCCCCCACGCCGCCCCTCCGTTTCGGCGTCAACTACACCCCGCGCCGCGGCTGGTTCCACTCCTGGCACGACTTCGACGAGGCACACGCCCGCGAGGACCTGGCGCAGATAGCCGGGCTGGGCCTGGACCACGTCCGGGTCTTCCACCTCTGGCCGCTCCTCCAGCCCAACCGCACGCTGATCCGCACCGCGGCCGTCGACCAGCTGGTCCGGCTCGTCGACCTGGCGGGCGAGACGGGACTCGACGTCATGGTGGACGGCGTGCAGGGCCATCTGTCGAGCTTCGACTTCTACCCGGAGTGGACCCGCAGCTGGCACCACCGCAACGTGTTCACCGACCCCGACGCCCTCGACGCCCAGGCACGGCTGCTCAAGACCCTCGGCCGCGCCCTCGCCGACCGCCCCCATCTCATAGGTCTCCAGCTCGGCAACGAGCTCAACAACCTGGTCGAGCACAACCCGGTCACACCCGAGCAGGTGGACCACTATCTCGACACCCTCCTCACCGCGGCCCGCGACGGCCTCTCCGCCGCCCCGCCCGACCGCCTGGTCACGCACTCCGCGTTCGACGCGGCCTGGTACGGCGACGACCACCCGTTCACCCCGGAGGCCTCCGCCCGCAAGGGTGACCTGACCACCGTCCACCCCTGGGTCTTCTCCGGCGACTGCGCGCGCCGTTACGGGCCCCGCTCCCCGCAGGTGCTGCACCTCGCCGAGTACGGCGTGGAACTCGCCAAGGCCTACGCCGTGGACGTGAACCGGCCCGTCTGGGTCCAGGAGACAGGGGCGCCCGAGCCGCACATCCCCGCGGTCGACGCCCCGGACTTCGCCCGCGCGACAGTGCTGAACGCGGCCGGGTGCGCCGGGCTGTGGGGCGTGACGTGGTGGTGCTCCCACGACGTGGACCGCTCCCTGGCCGACTACCCGGAACTGGAGTACACCCTGGGCCTGTTCGACTCCTCCGGCCGGGCCAAGCCGATCGCCGCGGCCCTCGCCGAGACGATCGCCGGACTGCGCGCCGAGCCTCCCGCTCCCGAACCCCGCACCACCGCCCTGGTCCTGGACTGTGCACCGGGCACCCGGTCCGTCTCCGGTCCGGGCGGCACGTACTTCGAGACGTGGATGCGTCTGTGCACCGAGGGCGCCCGCCCCGCCGTGGTCCTCGCCGAACGCGCGGACGATGCCGGGTACCTCGCGGCCCGGGGAATCACGGAGCTCGTGAGGGCGGGATGACGCTCACCCGCCCATGAAGGCCGGATGACGCTCACCCGCCCATGAAGGCCGGATGACGCTCACCCGCCCGTGAGGACCTCCGCGACCGCCCGCAGGTTCACGCGCCCCCGCCCGTACGAGCAGAGCCCGCCTGCCGCGCCCGCTGCGTCTCCTGCGTTTCCCGGCTCCGGCAACCCCGTCGCCACCCGTACCGCGTCCGGCCGCCCGGCCAGCAGCGCGTCACGGAGCCGGTGCTGCCAGGGGTGCAGCCCGGCGTCGTACGCGGCGACCACCAGCGGCGATCCCTCGGCGCCCCGCAGCGCCTCGGCTACGAGCCCCGCCAAGTCCGCGGGCTCCTCGGTGACCGCCGTCCCCGTGGCCGTGGGGTCGAGCGCGCGCACCTCGGTCAGCAGGTCCTCACCGCCCCAGTTGAGCGCGGGATGCGGGGGCGGGAACAGGTCGACGACATGGGCGCCCCGCACGGGCCCCGGCAGCGCCTGTCCGCGTACGGCACGGCGGGCCGCCTCCAGCCCGGCGCCGGCGTCCCACGGACCGCTCACCACAGGGGTGGCGTACCGCCTCGCCAGCTGCCGGACCCGCCCGGCGGCCTCCAGCACACGCTCCGCCGGGAGCTCACCGGCCCGGAGCGCCTGGAGCACCGCGTTCCGGCAGGCGAGGGTGACGTCCAGGTCCGCCACCGCGACGACGACCTGGTCGACCCCGGCGGCGAGGGCGAGCCGCGCTCCGGCGGCCTCTCCGTAGCGGTCGGAGATCGCCTTCATCTCCAGGGCGTCGCTGACGAGGACGCCGTCGAACCCGAGGTCGCCACGGAGCAGTTCGCCCAGGACGCGCGGGCTGAGGGTGGCGGGCCGCTCGGGGTCAAGGGCCGGGTAGACCACGTGGGCGCTCATGAGCATCGGGACGCCCGCGGCGACGGCCGCCCGGAACGGCTCGATGTCGTGGGCGAGTTCGTCGTACGGGCGGGGGTCGACGGCCATGTCGTGGTGGCTGTCGGTCTCGGTGCCGCCGTGCCCGGGGAAGTGCTTGGCGCAGGAGGCGACACCGCGCGCCTCGGTGGCGGTGATCCAGGCGCGCAGCTGGCGGGAGACGAGCGCGGGGTCGGCTCCGAAGGAGCGGGTGCGCACGATCGGGTTGCGCGGCTGGTGCTGGAGGTCGGCGACGGGGGCGTACGACGCGGTGATGCCGAGCGAGGCCAGGTGCCCGGCGAGCGCGTCGGCGCAGCGCGCGGTCAGCTCGGTGTCGTCGACCACGCCGAGTGCGAAGTTGCCGGGGACCTCGGGTGCGCCCGCGCCCACCAGATGTCCGATGCCGCCGCCCTCGTTGTCGATGGCCACGAGCAGGTCGGGGCGCAGTTCGCGCAAGCGCTCGGTGAGGCCGCGGAGCTGGTCGGCGTCGCGCACGTTGCGGGTGAAGAGGATGACCCCGCCGAGTCCGCGCTCGATGAGCCCCTTCAGGTCGTCGGGGACCGCCGTGGTGCCCTCGAACCCGGCGACGAGGCAGCGATGGGCAGCCTCGTCCAGGTCGGCCGGCAGGTCCGGCTGGTGGTGCGCGTGCTCAGGGTGGTGGGTCACGTGCAGATGATAAGAGTCACCAAATCCAGCCCACAAGATGAATCATTCAACCGCCACCGCCGTACTCCTACCCCTTCCACCCCTGGCTCCGCAGCACCCCCGACACGTCCGGCGCCCGGTAGTGCTCCCCCTTGAGGACCTTGCCGTCCTCGCGGCGGGCGACCCTGCCGTCAGGGCCCAGCTTGGTCATGTTGGAGCGGTGGATCTCGGCGATCACCGCGTCGAGGTCGATCCCGTGGACGAGGGCGGTGCCGTACGCCACGTACACGACGTCCGCGAGTTCGTGCGCCAGCCGGTCGAGCGGGCCCGCCACGGCCACCTCGGCGGCCTCGGAAGCCTCCTCCGCGAGCAACTCGCCCCGGTGAGCGGCGAGTTCCGGCGCCACCTCCGTCGGCTCGGTGCGGGCGTCGAGCCCGAAGGCGTGGTGGAACTCACGGACGAGATCGGCTGGCGAGAGGTGCATCCGGTGACCTTACCGGCATGCCGCCGACGGCCGTCCTGCGCGAAATTCGGAACCCGCCGGTAGCGGGGGGCGGTGTGCGCCGCGCCGGCCCAACCCCCTACTCTCCCTTGGGTCTTCAAGCATGGCCTGCGCACCATCTCAGCCAAGAAACGTCGAGGACCCCACCGTGACAGTTCCCCCCACTCCTCCCACCTCCCCTGCCCACCGGGCGAAGTCCCGGGTGACCCGGCGCACCATGATCGGTGCCGCGGGCGCGATCACGGCCGCGGCTGTGATCACACCGACCGTGATGGCCACGACGAACGGCTCCGACGGCGACGCCGCCATCGACACCGAGGACACCAAGCCGGGCACGACCTCGGAGACGTTCCCCGAGACCCGCGCCAAGACGGCCACCGGCGAGGCCCCCGTCGAGGCCGCGTTCCCCATCGGCTACGTGGGTGTGCGCTGGGAGGGCACCTCCGCCGTGTCCGGTGGCGGCATCCGGCTGCGCGACGCGGACGGCGCGCAGGGCGCCTGGCAGGACTTCAGCGCCGGCGGCTGCTCGGAGACCAACGGCGGCGCCCTGCTGATCGCCGCCGACAAGGCCTCCGGCTACGAACTGAAGGCGCCCGACGGGTCCACCAAACTGCGTTCGCTGGCGCTCGACACCCAGCAGGGTCCGGGACGCAAGGTCGCCGTTCCCTCGGACACGACCCGTGTACGGGGTGTCGCCTACCTGTCGCGGGCGGCCTGGGGCGCGGACGAGAGCCTGCGCTTCAAGCCGGACGGCACGGAGAACACGCCGCCCGCGTACTACCCGTTCCAGACCATCGCGGTCCACCACACCGCCACGGTCAACGACGACCCGGACCCGGCGGCCACCGTACGCGCGATCTACCAGCTCCACGCCATCACCAACGACTGGGGCGACATCGGCTACCACTTCCTCATCGACGAGGCGGGTGCCATCTACGAGGGCCGCTACTCGGGTGACGACGGCATGCCCGCGCACGACGGGGACGGCAAGCTGGTCACCGGTTTCCACTCCGTCGGCTACAACATCGGCAACCTCGGCATCGCCCTGCTCGGCACCCTGACGGAGCAGGGCCCGACGGACGCCGCCCGCGCCTCGCTCACCCGGCTGGTCCGCGTGCTGACGCGGCTCCACGGTGTCGACCCGAAGGCCACGGTCACGTACACGAACCCGGTCAACGGCAACGTGAAGGAGGTCCCGGAGATCACCGGCCACCGGGACTGGTTCGACACGGAGTGCCCGGGCCAGACGATGTACGACGAACTCGACCGGCTCCGCGACGAGGCGGCACGCGGCTGACCCTTCAGCCGCCCTTCACCGACCCGGAGGATGCCGGGCCCGCATTCCACGGCGGGCCCGGCATCGCCGTACCGGGGCACCGACGCGCCGGAGTTCCGCACTCCGCGTCACGCTTCCGCACCCCCTCGTCACGACCCCGCACCCGGTCGGGCCCGGCCCTTGGCCGACGTCCGCTGACCTGGCAGGATGCGCGCATGTTCCCGGCACCCCACCGCATCGGCGCCCACCGCGTGCTGCTGGCCTCGACGGCCGCGCTCGTGGTCCTCGGGCTGCTGACATGGTGGCTGTGGCCGCGCGAGCAGCCTCCGACCGGGACGATCACGATCAGCACGGGACCGCAGAGCGGCGTCTACCACGACTACGGCGAGCGGTTGCGCACGGCCATCGCCAGGGACATGCCGGGCCTGAAGGTGGAGCTGCTGACGAGCGACGGCTCCCAGCAGAACGTCACGCGGGTGGCGGGCGGAGAGGCCGACCTCTCCATCGCCGCGGCCGACGCGGTGGAGTCGTACGAGGGACCCGGCCGCGGCAGGCTGCGCGGACTGGCCCGTCTGTACGACGACTACGTGCAGGTCGTCGTCCCCCACTCGTCGGACATCGAGAACATCTCGGACCTCAAGGGCAAGCGGGTGGGAGTGGGAGGGGAGGAATCCGGGGTGCGCCTGATCGCGACCCGGGTGCTCAAGGCAGCCGGGCTGGACCCCGAGAAGGACATCGTTCCGAAGAGCGACAGCATAGGGACGGCCCCGGACCGGCTGCGGAACGGCGAGATCGACGCCTTCTTCTGGTCGGGCGGCCTGCCGACAGGCGGTCTGGTCGACCTCGCCCAGGTGTACGACTTCCGGTTCATCCCGATCAGCGGAGACCTCGTCACCGAGCTGCACGCCCAGGGCGAGACCTCCCGCTACTACCGGTCCTCGGTGATGCCCGGCGACGCCTACCGGTCCATCCAGCAGGGCGCTCCCGTGCAGACGCTGACCGTGGCGAACCTGCTCGTCACGCGCTCGGACCTCGACCCCCGGCTCACCGAATGGCTCACCCGCGTGGTCATCAAGAGCCGCGACAACATCGGCTCCCATGTCCACGCGGCCCAGCTCGTGGACCTGCGCACGGCGATCTACACGGACCCCCTGCCCCTCCACGAGGGCGCCCGACGGTACTACCGCTCCGTCAAGCCGTAGGAGCCCACCACGCCGCCGGAAACGACGCCCTCACGGCCTCAGGACGTCGGCCCCGTCCTCGGTACCGTGACGGTCACCTTCAGGCCGTGCGGCTCGTGGCGGATGTACGCGATCGAGCCGCCGCCCGCGCCGAGGAGGGCACGGGAAATGGACAGTCCGAGGCCGGAGCCGTTGATGTTCTGGTGACCGGGGCTGCGCCAGAAACGGTCGCCGATGCGCCCGAGTTCCTCGTCGCTGAGGCCGGGCCCGCCGTCCGTGACGACGACCGTGGAGGCCTCGCCGTTGGAGGCGACCTCCACGTCCACCGTCTGGCCCTCGGGGGTGAACTTCAGCGCGTTGTCGATCACCGCGTCCAGTGCGCTGGACAGGGCGACCGGGTCGGCCCAGGCGGTGGTGGGCGGGCAGGTCCCCGCCAGCCGGACGCCCTTGCTCTCGGCGACCGGTCCCCACGCGGCCACCCGCTCGGCGGCCAGCTCGCCGATGTCGGTGAGCCTGAGGTCCGCCTCGGCGTGCTCGGCCAGCGCCAGGTCCAGCAGGTCGTCGAGGACCTGGGCGAGACGCTTGCCCTCGGTGCGGACGGAAGCGATCTCCTTGTTCCCCTCGGGGAGTTCGAGTGCGAGCAGGTCGATGCGCAGCAGCAGCGCCGCGAGCGGGTTGCGCAACTGGTGCGAGGCGTCGGCCACGAAGGCGCGCTGCTGCTCCAGCACGTCCTCGACGTTGTCGGCCATCTCGTTGAACGAGCGGGCCAGGCGCCGCAGCTCCGGCGGCCCGCCGGCGACCGCGACCCTCGACTTCAGGCGGCCCGAGGCGATGGCGTGCGTGGTGGTGTCGAGGACGCGTACGGGCCTGAGGACCCAGCCGGTCAGCCGCAGCGCGGCCCCGACGGCGAGGAGCATGGCGGCGACGAGACCCGCGGAGATGACCAGCCAGCCGTGCAGGATCTCCGACCGCATGTGTCCGGTGGGCGAGTCGGTGACGACGACGGCGACGACGTCACCGTCCCGGATGACCGGGGACGCCACGACGAGACGGTTCCGCTGCCAGGGCCACACCTGTTCCGGATCGTGACTGCGGCGCCCCAGCCGGGCCTCGTCGTAGGCGTCGCGGCCCTCGCCCTCCTCGGGCACCAGCCAGGTCTCCGGCGCGTTCGCCATGGGGCTCCTGTTGCGGTCGTAGACGCCCGCCCGGATGCCGTACACGTCGTGGTAGCGCTCCAGCTCCTTCTGCAGGGTGTCGCGCCGCTCGTCCGGGATGTCCACCCGCGAACCGCTGGGACGCTCGGTGACGTACTGCGCGAGCGCCGCGAACCGCGCGGTGTCGTCGATACGGTCGACGACCACCCTCTGCTGCTCCGCGGCCGCCAGGCTCACCGCCAGCGGGATGCCGAGTGCGAGCAGCACGGCGGCCATGAGGACGATGAGCAGCGGAAGAAGACGAGTGCGCACGTGGGCACGCTATGACGCGGAGGTGACGAGCCGGTACCCGACTCCGCGCACTGTCTCGATCAGTGCGGGCATGCGCAGTTTGGACCGCAGGGACGCCACGTGCACCTCCAGGGTGCGCCCGGTCCCCTCCCAACTGGTCCGCCACACCTCGCTGATGATCTGCTCCCGGCGGAAGACCACCCCGGGCCGCTGGGCGAGCAGCGCGAGCAGGTCGAACTCCTTGCGCGTCAGCTGCACGACGGAACCGTCCACGGTGACCTGCCGGGTCGGCAACTCTATGCGCACGGACCCGAGATGGAGCACATCCTCCCCGGTCACGGCGGTGTCGTCCGGGAGGCTGCGCCGGCTCACGGCGTGGATACGGGCGAGCAGCTCCCCGGTGTCGTACGGCTTGACGACGTAGTCGTCCGCTCCGAGGTTCAGGCCGTGGATCCGGGACCGTACGTCGGAGCGGGCGGTGACCATGATCACAGGGGTGCTGGTGCGCTTGCGGATCTTGCCGCAGACCTCGTAGCCGTCCTGGTCGGGCAGGCCGAGGTCCAGCAGGACGACGCCGAACCCGGCGCCCTCGGGGACCAGTGCCTGGAGCGCCTCCTCGCCGCTGCGGGCGTGTGTGACGTCGAAGCCGTGCCGCGCCAGTACCGCGGACAGGGCGGCCGCGACATGGTTGTCGTCCTCGACGAGGAGCAGTCTCACTCCGGCCCCCTCCGGTTCGTTCGGTCGTTACGTGCCCATGGCAGTGACGCCGATGACGGAGGACCGCGTCAAGTGCGTATCCCCTGGTGTTACCCAGCCGGTACGCTCCCCGGCCCGGCCGCTACGGGGAGTACCTGTCTGCGACCCGATCGTTATGCTCAATTCTCGCTCAGATGTAATGACGCTGGTCGGCGCCGGTCACTACTGTCTCCGCAACCGAGGAGGACGGAGCCATAAAGCGATGACCGAAGTATCGGTGGCCAAGGACGTTGTGGCCGGGACGAGCGACTTGGTCGTCCTGAAGAGCGTCAACAAGCACTTCGGCGCGTTGCACGTGCTCCAGGACATCGATCTGACCATCGCCAAGGGTGAGGTCGTTGTGGTCATCGGGCCCTCCGGGTCCGGTAAGTCCACCCTGTGCCGCACCATCAACCGCCTGGAGGGCGTCGACTCCGGCGAGATCCTGATCGACGGCCGACCGCTGCCCGCGGAGGGCAAGGAGCTCGCCCGGCTCCGTGCCGACGTCGGCATGGTGTTCCAGTCCTTCAACCTCTTCGCGCACAAGACGGTGCTCGAAAACGTGATGCTGGGACAGCTCAAGGTCCGCAAGACCGACAAGCAGAAGGCCGAGGAGAAGGCACGCGCCCTGCTCGACCGGGTCGGTGTCGGCACGCAGGCGGACAAGTACCCGGCGCAGCTCTCGGGTGGCCAGCAGCAGCGCGTCGCGATCGCCCGGGCGCTGGCGATGGACCCGAAGGTCATGCTCTTCGACGAGCCGACCTCGGCGCTCGACCCCGAGATGATCAACGAGGTCCTGGAGGTCATGCAGCAGCTCGCCCGCGACGGCATGACCATGGTGGTCGTCACCCATGAGATGGGCTTTGCCCGTTCGGCGGCCAACCGGGTCGTCTTCATGGCCGACGGCCGCATCGTCGAAGAGGCCGTGCCGGACCAGTTCTTCAGCAACCCCCGCAGCGACCGGGCCAAGGACTTCCTGTCGAAGATCCTTCACCACTGAGGGCCCAGTGAGGGCCCAGCGACGGTCCGTTGAGGGCTCGTCAAAGGCCCGTTGAGGGACCTGACCGGGGGCCTGAATCCCAGGCCCCCGGCGGCCCACGTCACCCGCATCCGACGGCCTGCGCCCCACCGCACCGACGGCCCGCATCTCTTCATCACGCAAAGGACGTGCACCATGAAGCTCCGCAAGGTCACCGCCGCCTCGGCCACCGTCTTCGCCCTCGCCCTGACCGCCACCGCGTGTGGCTCCGACGACGGCGGCGACAGCGGCGACGGCGGCGGCAAGAAGATCACCGTCGGCATCAAGTACGACCAGCCGGGCATCGGCCTCAAGGAGCCCGACGGCTCGTTCTCGGGCTTCGACGTCGACGTCGCCACCTACGTGGCCAAGGAACTCGGTTACGCCGAGAAGGACATCGAGTTCAAGGAAACTCCGAGCGCCGACCGCGAGAACGCGCTCCAGCGCGGCGATGTCGACTTCATCGCGGCGTCCTACTCGATCAACGACGAGCGCAAGGCGAAGGTGGACTTCGCCGGCCCGTACCTGCTGGCCCACCAGGACCTGCTGGTCCGTGCCGACGAGAAGGGCATCAGCGAGGGCACTGACCTCAATGGCAAGAAGCTCTGCTCGGTCACCGGTTCAACCTCCGCGCAGAACATCAAGAACGAGATCGCCCCCAAGGCCCAGCTGCGTGAGAACGGCACGTACTCCGAGTGCCTCGACGGGCTCGCGAGCGGCGCGGTCGACGCGCTGACCACGGACGACTCGATCCTCGCGGGCTACGCGGCCCAGGACCAGTACAAGGGCAAGTTCAAGCTGGCCGGCCTCAAGCTGAGCAACGAGAACTACGGCATCGGTGTCAAGAAGGGCGACACCGAGATGGTCGACAAGATCAACAAGGCCCTGGAGAAGATGGAGAGCGACGGCTCCTGGGAGAAGGCCGTCGAGGCCAACTTCGGCCCGGCGAACTACAAGAACGAGCCCGCCCCGAAGATCGGCGACATCGTCAAGTAAGGCAGGAATCGGCGGTGGGCCGCTCGGCGGACCGGCCCACCGCCGCCCTCGGCACACGCGGAAGCGCGGGAGATCGTGTTCGACTTTCTTGAAGGCTACGACGTCCTAGGGGCGTTCTGGACGACAGTGCAGCTGACACTGCTCTCGGCCGTCGGCTCCCTGGTCTGGGGCACGATCCTGGCCGGTATGAGGGTCAGCCCCGTGCCGCTGATGCGCGGCTTCGGCACGGCCTACGTCAACATCGTGCGGAACATCCCGCTCACCGTCATCATCGTGTTCACCTCGCTCGGCCTCGCCGACGTCTTCGGCGTGACCCTGGGCGCCGCCGACGACTTCGCCGCGCTGTCCTTCCGGCTCGCCGTTCTGGGTCTGAGCGCCTACACAGCGACCTTCGTGTGCGAGGCACTGCGCTCCGGCATCAACACGGTGCCCGTCGGCCAGGCGGAGGCGGCACGCGCCATCGGGCTCAGCTTCACCCAGGTACTCACCCTCATCGTGCTGCCGCAGGCGTTCCGCACGGTGATCGGTCCCATGGCCAACGTCCTGATCGCGTTGACCAAGAACACCACGGTCGCGGCCGCCATCGGTGTGGCGGAGGCCTCTCTGTTGATGAAGGAAATGATCGAGAACGAGGCGCAGCTCCTCCTCATCGCCACGATCTTCGCCCTGGGCTTCGTGGTGCTGACGCTGCCGACCGGTCTCCTCCTCGGCTGGCTGAGCAAGCGACTGGCGGTGAAGCGATGAGCTCCGTTCTCTACGACACTCCGGGCCCCCGTGCCAAACGGCGCAACGTCATCTTCTCGGTGGTCTTCGCCGCCCTGATGGTGCTGCTGCTCTGGTGGGTCTGGCAGACCATGTCCGACAAGGGCCAGCTGGACAGCGCCAAGTGGAGCCCGTTCACCGAGGCGCAGGCGTGGACGACGTATCTGCTGCCAGGCCTCGTCAACACGCTCAAGGCGGCGGCCCTGGCGATGGTGATAGCCCTGCCGCTGGGCGCGATCCTGGGCATAGCGCGGATGTCGGACCACCGGTGGGTGCGTGTCCCGGCCGGTGTGATCGTCGAGTTCTTCCGCGCCATCCCGGTCCTGCTGCTGATGGTCTTCGCCAACCAGTTCTACTCAGAGTCCACGCAGATCAGTAGCGACGAGCGGCCGCTGTACGCAGTGGTCACGGGCCTCGTCCTCTACAACGCCTCGGTGCTCGCCGAGATCGTCCGCGCGGGCATCCTGTCACTGCCCAAGGGCCAGACGGAGGCCGCCCAGGCGATCGGTCTACGCAAGACGCAGGTCATGTCGTCGATCCTGCTGCCGCAGGCCGTCACCGTGATGCTGCCGGCGATCGTCAGCCAGCTCGTCGTGATCGTGAAGGACACGGCGCTCGGCGGCGCGATGCTGAACTTCACCGAGCTGCTCAACTCCCGCAAGACGCTGGCGGCGAACTACGCGAACGTCATCCCCAGCTTCATCGTCGTGGCGGTCATCTTCATCGTCCTGAACTTCATCCTGACCAGCTTGGCCAGCTGGCTGGAGGACAGGCTGCGGCGCGGCAAGAAGTCGACCGGAGCGGTTCTTCCCGCGGCGGCGGTCGCGGGCACCGCGGCGACCGGCGCGGACGGCGGCGGGGTCATCGGGGCCCCCGGGGTCATCGGCGGTGACGTCGGAGACAAACCCTGACCGACGCCGGCACAACGGCGTCGGTACATCGAACAACTGACGGCATGTGAAGAATCGAAGGCAGTGGCGCGCGCGCCACTGCCTTCGTCGCTTGACGCAAACACCGGCAGTGGGTTGCATACGTTCTGTGATCGTGCACGCCGCTCCATCTGGCTGTTCCCCAACATTCCTCAGGACACCTCTCCGGGCAGGGGGCACCGCGCCGTGGATCCGGTGATCATCGTCGGAGCGGGGCCCGTCGGGCTCACGCTCGCCCTCGCCCTGGCGCGCCAGGAAGTCCCCTCCGTGGTCCTCGACGAGGGCCCCGGCAAAGACGAACAGCGGCTCGCGCGCACGGTCGTCCTGCGCGAGGACACGGCCGCGCTCCTGACCCGGCTGACCGGGTTCCCGCCGACCGACGCGGGACTCGTCTGGTCCGGATGGCGTTCCGTGCGCCGCCGGCAGGTGATCCGGAACGTCCGCTTCGACGACATGCCCGGCGGGACCGCGTCCGAGGGCGCCGCCCGTGCCGCCGGTGCCGCTGAGGACGATCCCGACGCGTTCGCCGGACCTGCCCCGCTGCATATCGCCCAGCACGTCCTGACGAGCGCGCTGCGCGCCGCCCTCTCGAACGAGCGGCTGGTCAAGGTGGCCGTGGAGAACCGCCTCGACGCGATCGAGCAGGAGGCATCGGGCGTCACGGCACACACCCGCGGCCCCAAGGGCACCTGGTGGCGGGGCAGCTACCTCATCGGCTGCGACGGCCCGCGCTCGACGGTGCGCAAGCTCCAGGACATCCGTTTCCCCGGACGTACCGCCGTGGAGCGGCACGCCGTGGCGGCACTGCGGACGGAACTCCCCTGGCCCGCAGAAGCGTTGCTGCACCGGGCACCGCCGTGGCGGACGTCCGGGCCCTCGGCCGAGGAGATCACCGCCCGCCCCCTCCCCGACGGCGTATGGCGTCTGGACTGGCTGCTGCCTCCGGGCAAGGACCTGGTCACCCCGGACCTGCTGGTGGCGCGCATCCGCGAGACCCTCGCGGGCTGGAGCTCGGGCTCGACACCTCCGTACGACCTGCTGGACACCGGAGTCCACACCGTCCACCACCGCCTCGCACGCCGCTGGCGGGCCGGCCGGGTCTTCCTCGCCGGGGACGCCGCGCATCTGCTGGGCGCGCTCGGCACCCATGGCCTCGACGAGGGACTGCGGGACGCCGACAACCTCGCCTGGAAGCTGGCCCTGGCCTGGCACCACGGCCCCCACGAGGGGCTGCTCGACAGCTACCAGGCGGAGCGGCGCGGGCTCGTCGCCGCCCGGCTGCGCGCCGCCGACCAGGCTCTGCCGCTGCTGCGCGGCAGCAAGGGCCTGCGGTCCTACGTGCCCGGCTCGTCCCGCGGCCACGACACGCTGCTCACGGACGGCCACCTGGGTCGCGGCCCGCTGGGCGCGCCCGGGGCGTACGCCGATTCACCGCTCGCGCCTCCACCCACCGAGTCGGAGACCGCCGTCGATACGCCCCCGGGTTCCCCGGTCGTCGACGTACGGGTGACCGCCGAGGACGGCACCTTCGTCCGGCTGCGGGACCGGCTCGGGCGCGGGGCGCTGCTGGTGCTGCTGATCGCACCGGGCACGGGGGTGTGGGAGCGCAAGCACTGGGTGAGCGCCGGGATCATGCCGCGGCTCGCGGCCGCCGTGACAGCGCTGCCGCGCCCCGCCGAACTGCTGGTCGCCGAGAGCTACCCGGGCGCGGCCGCGCACACGGTCCTGCTGATCCGTCCGGACGGCCATCTGGTCACCGCGCTCAGCGGAGTACGCCCGGCGGACCTGTACGCGGCGGCGGAGGCGGCACTGGGCGGCCCGCCAAGGCCGGAGGCGGCCGCAGGGGCGGAAGCTGGGGCTGGGACGGGAG
>NZ_VMNX01000253.1 GCF_009377235.1 Streptomyces acidicola | reverse complement strand
GGGCCGCCCCGTCGACGCCGTACGCCCCACCGGACACGACGACCCACCCCCGCTCGGCGAGCCCTGCCCCCAGCTCGGCCGCCATGTGGGCCCCGTACTCCGTACAGGCCCGGGCTCCCACCACGGCGACCGACCGCAACGCCCACATCCGCAGACCCACCTGCCCCCGCACCCACAGCCCGACGGGCCGTGTGTCCCCCAGGTCGTCCAGCTGCCCGGGCCACTCGACGTCCCCCGGGCAGACGAACCGAGCTCCGGCGCCCTGTGCCTGGGCGAGGTCCCGCTGCGGATCCGCACGCTCGGCGCGGGCACGCAGCCCTGCCCATCGCTTCTCCGACGCCCCCGGCAGCGGTCGTCCTCCCCCGGTGAGCCGCCGCACCGTCTCCCGGACGCCGAGCTCGCGGAGCCACCGCCCGCCGAGCTCGTCCCCCGGCTCGGTGACCCGGGAAAGAAAGACCCGGTCGAGACGCTCGGCCTCGGAGAGGCCGCCCGCGCTCACGGCTGCTCCTCACTCTGCCGCCGGGCGCCGCTCATGACCGTGCTCCGATCGCCATGGGCACTCCGCGGGGCACACCGGTCCGCAACTGCAGGGCGAGGCCGACGTCCACGGCGTCCGGCCGGTCGTGCCCCACGAGGTCTGCGACGGTCCAGGCGACCCGCAGTACGCGGTCGAGGCCGCGAGCGGTCAGCGCACCCCTCTCCAGGCCGCGCTCGGCTTCGTCCATGGCTCCCGGCGTGGCATACCACCGGCTGCGCAGCTCCCGCCCGGGAACCTCGCTGTTCGTCCGCCACGGAGTACCGGCCAGGCGCGTGGCCGCCCGCTCCCTGGCCGCGCGCACCCGGTCGGCGACCGCCGCCGTGGACTCGCCCCGCGCGCCGCGCTCCGTCAGCTCGGAGCGGGTCACACGGTCGACCTCCACCCTGAGGTCGACCCGGTCGAGGAGCGGGCCGGAGAGGCGGGCCTGGTAGCGGCGGATCGAAAGGGGCGGGCACTCGCACAGGTCGTCCTTCTGCGAGAAGCGGCCGCACGGACACGGGTTGGCCGCGAGCACCATCAGGAACTTCGCCGGGAACCGCACCACGCCCGCACTGCGAGCGATCACGACATGCCCAGCCTCCAGCGGCTGCCGCAACGCGTCGAGGGCCTGGCCGCTGAACTCGGGTGTCTCGTCCAGGAAGAGCACCCCTCGATGAGCCAGCGACACCGCACCCGGCCGGGCGACACCCTGGCCGCCGCCGACGAGTGCCTGCATGGTGGCCGAGTGGTGTGGGGCGCAGTAGGGCGGGACGTCGACGAGGGGCTTGCCCGCGGGCAGTAGGCCGGCCACCGAGTGGACGGCCGTGACCTCCAGCGACTCCTGCCTGCTCAGCGACGGCAGGAGGGCGGGCAGCCGCTCGGCGAGCATCGTCTTGCCGGCACCTGGCGGGCCCTCCAGGAAGAGATGGTGCCCGCCGGCCGCGGCGACCTCGACCGCGGTCCGCGCCGAGAGCTGGCCGACGACGTCGGCGAGGTCGTGCCCGTGGTCGTGGTGTGCGGCACCCACGCTGTGCATGCCTGTGGCCGCGCCCACCCCCGGCACACGCAGGCCGGCCATCAGCGGGTCCGGGCGGGTCTCGTCCGGTTCCTCGTCGGGTACGGGTTCGTCGGTGAGCACCGCGATCAGCTGGCGCAGGCTGCGCACGCCCAGCACGGACACGCCCGGCACCAGCGCCGCCTCCGCCGCCGAGCATTCCGGGACCACCACCTGCTCGTAGCCCGCGTCGGCGGCGGCCAGCACCGCGGGGAGGATGCCCCGCACCGGCCGGACCCGGCCGTCGAGCCCCAGCTCGCCGATCATCACGATGTCGGCGAGCACCCGCGGGTCGATCCGCTCGGAGGCGCCCAGGACGGCGCTGGCCACGGCGAGATCGAATCCGCTGCCCGCCTTCGGCACCGACGCGGGGCTCAACCCCACAGTGAGCTTCTTCTGGGGCCACTCGGCGCCGGAGTTGACCACGGCCGCCCTGACCCGGTCCCGGCTCTCCGTCAGGCTCTTGTCGGGCAGTCCCACCAGCGTGAACGCCGCGACGCCCGGTTCGAGATCGGCCTGGACCTCGACGACGACGCCCTCGACGCCGACCAGTGCCACCGCACACGTACGGGCGAATCCCATCAGGCCACCCCTCGCACGTGCTCGACGACGGCGGCGCCGCGCTCGGGCAGGACCACGCCCACCAGATCGATGCGCACGCCGCCCGGCGGGGCCCCTCCGTGCGCGTGGAGCCAGTGTTCGGCGAGCTCACGCAGGCGTCCCGCCTTGGTCGGGGTGACGGCGGCCATCGGATGTTCGAAACTGGCGCTGCTGCGGGTCTTCACCTCACAGACGACGAGGACGTCGCCGTCCCTGGCCACGATGTCGATCTCGCCGGTCCTGCCACAGCGCCAGTTGCGCTCCAGGACGGTCATCCCGGCCTCGGTCAGCCGCCGGGCGGCCAGCTCTTCCCCGTACTTGCCGATCGCACTGCGTGCGTTGCGTGTGTTCATGTCGGCACCACCTCCGGCGCCAACGGTCACGCATCCGCCTCCACACAGTGGATCTTGGTGGACAACTCAGCGACTGTGGACAACTCCGTCACCCACACGAGGGGCGCACACCATCACCGGGCCGGGAGCCGGATCCTCACCCACCCGGGAGCCCCGGATCACTCACCCGCCCGGAAGCTCCAGATCGCTCTTGTTCAGCTCCTCAATGTTCACGTCCTTGAACGTCAGAACGCGCACCTGCTTCACGAAGCGGGCCGGGCGGTACATGTCCCACACCCAGGCGTCCGCCATCGACACCTCGAAGAACACCTCACCCTGGACCGAGTGCACCTGCATCTCGTAGTCGTTGGTCAGGTAGAAACGTCGCTCGGTCTCGATCACGTATTTGAACAGACCGACGACATCGCGGTACTCCCGGTAGAGCTTCAGCTCCATCTCGGTCTCGTACTTTTCGAGGTCCTCGGCGCTCATGGCATGTTCCCCTTCAGCCGTGCGTCCCCCCATTGTGCGCCAGCCCCGTGAGCCACTAGACGATTTCCGTGTCGAGGACCTCGGGCCTGGCCGGGGGACCTTCGTCGAGCAGCCTGCGCAGGAGCTCGGCGAACCTGGTCGGATACACCGTCTCATGCGCTTCGGTCAGTTCCTGACAGGTCCACCAGCGTGCTCCGGCGACGCTGCGGCGTTCCAGGTCGGTGAAGCCTGCGGCCACGGTCGTGGTCTGACGCGTACGGGCCAGGTAGTACCACTCGTCCTGGTCCCAGCGACGGCCCGCGAACGGGAAGGAACATCTGCGCTGCCACAGCACCGGGCCGAGTTCCACCTCGGTGATGCCGGTCTCCTCCGCGAGTTCCCGCAGCGCGGCCTCCTCGCGCGTCTCCGCGCCCTCCAGGCCGCCGCCTGGCGTGAACCACCAGTCGTCCGCGGGATCGTCCGGCTCATACCCGTGCAGCAGCAGGACGCGCTCCTGCGGGTCCAGCAGCACGACCCTGGCCACCTTGCGCAGGCCACCCTCGTACGTCGCCTCAGCGGGCACGGGCCGGCTCCGTCGTCGTGCGCCGACGCGTGGCCATGCGCTGGGCGATCGGCCCGTATGCCGCGCCGCCCAGCACGAGCACCGCGCCGACGATGATCGCGGCGGTGATCAGCCGCAGCGGACCCGGCGACGAGAGCGAGCCGAGCGTCTCGAAGCCCGTGGGGCGGGCCAGCATGCCGTCCATGGGCCAGACGACCGCGTCGACGCGCGCGTCCACGGAGTTGCGCGGCACCGTGCCGCTGCCGGCCTCCGTGAGGTGGGCCGTGGAGTCCAGGGAGCCGCTGCGCTCGTCGCCGAGGAGGAAGAGCCGTCCCTCGGGCACCGTGATCTCCGGGATGCCCATCGCCTCCGCGTCCTGGCCCTCGGGGAGGTACGCCTCGTCGACCTTCTTGCCGTTGACGGTCAGCTTGCCGTCCGTGCAGCAGGCGACCTTGTCGCCGCCGACCGCGACGACCCGCTTGACCATGGGCATGTCGCCCCAGCTCTTCTGACTGAAGACGACGACGTCACCGCGTTTGATCGCGGCGCCGTCGATCCGCTCGGCGAGGACCCTGTCTCCCGCCGTGATGGTGGGCGCCATCGAGTCGGTGGGGACGGTGTACGGCTGGTAGACGAAGGCGCCCCAGGCGAATCCGCCGAGGAAGAGCACACAGCCAAGGGCCACGGCCAGTCCCGACAGCGTGCTGCCGAGCCGTCCGCGGCCCTCGTCCGTACGGCCTGTCGTCCCGCTCATCCCAGTGCTCCCCCAGGTCGGAGAGCCAACCCCCCGAGGACCGTGCGCGGCCGCGGGAGATCGGCGATCTGGGACGGCACCCTACCCGGCGGTACCGCCGCCAGAAACCCTGGGGTTTCCGACGGTAAGGAGACGGCGTCGGCGCCACAGCACCAGCGGAACCGCTCCCGCGAGACCGAGCGCACCGGGAGCCGCGGCGCTCAGGTTCTGGTCGAAGGTGTCGGGAATCGGCAGCGTGTCCCAGCGAGTGGGCGGCCAGGCGATGACGATGGCGCGGCCCACGACACTGCCCACGGGGACGAAGCCCTCGTTCTTGTCGTTCTGGTGGTAGCGGGAGTCCAGCGAGTTCTGCCGGTGGTCACCCATGACCCAGATTTTGCCCTCGGGTACCTTCACCTTGAACTGGCCGCCCTGGTCGTCCATGCTGCACGGGGTGTTGCCCGGGTAGACGTACGGCTCGTACAGCGCCTTGCCGTTGACCCTCAGGGGGCCGGTGTTCTTGCACTCGATGGTGTCGCCCCCGACGCCGACGACCCGCTTGATGAGGTCCTTCTCCTCTGAGGAGGGCATCAGGCCGACCCAGCTGAGCACCCGCTGCACGGGGTTGGGCTCGGGCGTGGGCTCGCCCGCGAGCCAGTTGTCCGGGTCGTGGAAGACGACGACCTCGCCCCGCTCGGGCTCGGAGCCGAACCACGGGGTGAGCTTGTCGACCAGGACCCGGTCGCCCTGCTGCAGGGTGTTCTGCATCGAGTCCGAGGGGATCGAGAACGCCTGCACCAGGAAAGTCTTGATCAGCAGCGCGAGGACCAGCGCGATGACGACGAGGAGCGGCAGTTCCTTCCAGAAGGACCGCTGCTTCCTCCTCTGCTGGCCTCCCGCATCGTCGCCCGCGGTGTCCGCGCCGTCCCCGGGGTTCTCGCTGTCCCTGGGGCCCTCGGCGTCACTGCGCTTCTCGGCGTCACTGCGGTTCTGAGCGTCCGGGGAGTCACTCCCGGAGCCCGCGGAACCTCCGGTACCACCAGGGCCTGCGGCGTTCCTGGAGCTCGCCGCGTCCTCCGCGGCCGGGGAAGCCGCTTCGTCGGGCCGCTCCGGCTGCTCCTCGGGGCCACCGGGTCCGGATCGTGCGCCGACCGCCAAATCCCCCACATCCACTCCTCACGCCGTACCGCCGCCTACGCCTCATCCGGTGCAGGCCCACCACTCCCATAACGAGCGGGAGTTCCGCAGGGGTCGGGAGCGGGATCAATCCATTCAGATCCGCTGAGGCCACCCTATGCGACGCGCCGAGAGCGGTGGTCGACCCGCTCGGCACGGACGCGTACGTGTCCGGTTCCTCCAACTGGCTCCAGTTGCCGATGGGCCAGGCGATGACCACGGCACGGCCGACGACTTCGTCCTCGGAGACGGTGCCGTTGTACGACTCGGTGCGGTGGTAGCGCGAGTCGGCGGAGTTGGCACGGTGGTCGCCCATGACCCAGAAGCGGCCCGGAGGCACCGTCACCTCGAACTTGATCGACGACGGTGCGTTGCCGGTACGGATGTACGGCTCGTTGAGCGGCATGCTGTTGACCGTGACGCGCCCCTGGGTGTCGCAGCACTTGACGGTGTCGCCGCCGACCGCGACGACCCGCTTGATCAGGTCCCGTTCGTTGTCGGAGGGCAGCAGTCCGATGAACTGCAGGCCCTCCTTGATCTGCTTGATCACGACGGGGTCGTCCTGCTTCACCGTCGTCTGCTCGTCCTCCAGCCAGCCGCCGGGGTCCTTGAACACCACGACGTCCCCGCGCTGCGGCTCGGAGCCGAACCACGGGGTGAGCTTGTCGACCAGGACGCGGTCGCCGATCTGGATCGTGTTCTCCATCGAGCCCGACGGGATCACGAACGCCTGGACCAGGAAGGTCTTCAGTACCAGGGCTATGACCACGGCGACACCTATGAGGAGCGGGATCTCCTTGAGGGCCGAGCGGCGCCTGCGGCGCTTGATCTTACGGGCGAGTTTGCGCCGTTCGACTCGGCTCGGCCGCGCCGCTCCGCCGGACCGCCGGGCGCCGGTGGGCAGCAGGTTTTCGGCGGGGCTGCTGACGACCCCGCGGGGTTTACCGCGGTTACCCATGAGCACCGTCCGGGGTGGACACGGCGGGCACGCGCGCGTAGGCGCCGGGTCGGTCCAGGACCGTCATGCGTCCGACGGGCCAGGTGATCCAGTCGGCTCTGCCGATCACTCTCCCGACCGGGATCATGCCGCCACCCGGCGACCCGAGATGGTCGCGGGAGTCACTGGAGTCACTGCGGTGGTCACCGAGGACGAACAGGGTGCCGTCGGGCACGACCACGTCGAAGGGCACGTCCGACGGGCTGTCCCCCGGGTACAGAAACGCCGACTCGTCGACCGACCGGCCGTTCACCTCAAGCCTCCCCTCCCTGTCGCAGCAGACCACATGGTCTCCCCCAACGCCGACAACGCGCTTGACGTAGTCGGCGTTCCCGAAGTAGTCGGTGCCGTCGAACACCACGACGTCACCCCGCTGCGGCTCGGAACCGAAACGGTACGCCAACTTATTTACGAGAACGCGGTCCCCGACCCTCAATCCGCTCGCCATGGAGCTACTGGGAATCTGGAACGGCTGGATCACGAACGTGCTGAGCAGCAGCAGGAAAAGCAGGCAAACCAGTGCGGTCAGGGTGATCCGCCCGCCGGGGAGCCAGTCGGCGACACGGATTCCGAACGAGAAACGCGACCGTCCCTCCGGCTCCGCTGTGTCCGAGATCTCTTCGGAACCGTCCGGCGTCCGGCCGGAGTTGTCCGATGGGATCTCGTTCCCAGAAGGGCGGGAGGAGCGGTCGCGCTCCACGTGATGTGCTTCGGTGTCCATCGGGGCCAGATGCTATCCGGCCCCGCTCCGTGACACCTGAGCGCACTCAGTTCTCGCGCTTCTCCTTGATCTTCGCCGCCTTGCCGCGCAGGTCGCGCAGGTAGTACAGCTTGGCGCGACGGACGTCACCGCGGGTGACGAGCTCGATCTTCTCGACGATCGGGGTGTGCACCGGGAAGGTGCGCTCGACGCCGACGGAGAACGAGACCTTGCGGACCGTGAAGGTCTCGCGGACACCGGCGCCCTGGCGGCGGATGACAACGCCCTTGAACTGCTGCACACGAGAGCGGTTGCCCTCGATGACGCGGACGTGGACGTTGACGGTGTCACCCGGGCGGAAGGCCGGGATGTCGCTGCGCAGCGACGCGGCGTCGACGGTGTCGAGCACGTGAGACATTTCGTCTGCTTTCTTCGCCCATGCCACAGGTCATCGGCGGGAGCTAGGTTGTTCGGGAGGATTGCTGTCCGGGTCGGGGCGGGCGTCGTGTCCCCCTGTGGCAGGGGCGCGCGCCGGACGACGCACAACAGCGGCCTATTCTTCCACGCCCTCTGTCCTGCGCCAAAATCGGCCGTCCGGCTCACCCTCGCGGTCCGGCGACCAGCCGAGGATGGAGAGCATCTCGCGGTCCTTCTTGTCGAACGCCTTGGGGTCGCAGCGCTCGATGAGGTCGGGCCGGTTGACCGTCGTACGCCTGAGCGCCTCGTCGCGGCGCCAGCGGGCGATCTTGCCGTGATGGCCGCTGAGCAGCACGTCGGGGATGCCACGGCCGCGCCACTCGGGCGGCTTCGTGTACACCGGGCCCTCCAGGAGACTGGCCATGGCTCCGGGCGCGAAGGAGTCGTCCCGGTGCGACTCGGCGTTCCCGAGGACGCCCGGCAGCAGTCGTGCCACGGCCTCCGTGACGACGAGGACGGCCGCCTCGCCGCCGGCGAGGACGTAGTCGCCGATGGACACCTCGTAGACGGGCATACGGGTCGCGTACTCGTCGATGACGCGGCGGTCGATGCCCTCGTAACGGGCGGGTGTGAAGACCAGCCAGGGACGCTCGGAGAGTTCGACGGCGAGTGCCTGGGTGAAGGGGCGGCCGCTGGGGGTGGGGACGATGAGCGCGGGGCCGTGGGAGCCCGTCTCGTAGCCGTCGGCCAGCACGGAGTCCAGCGCGTCGCCCCAGGGCTCGGTCTTCATGACCATGCCGGGGCCGCCACCGTACGGCGTGTCATCGACCGTGTTGTGGCGGTCGTACGTCCAGGTACGCAGATCATGCACGTGCACATTCAGCTGTCCACGCGCGCGTGCCTTGCCCACGAGCGACACGTTCAGGGGTTCGAGGTACTCGGGGAAGATCGTGACGACGTCGAGTCTCATGCGTGCTCGTCCTTCGGCGAGGCCGTCTCGGCGCGGTCGTCGATCAGGCCGGGCGGAGGGTCGATGACCGCCCTCTGCTCCTTCAGATCGATCTCGGTGACGATCTCCTCGACGAAGGGGATCATCACCTCGCTCCCGTCGGGCCGCTCGACGATGAAGAGGTCCTGCGAGGGCAGGTGCGAGATCTCGGTGATCCGGCCGACCTCCTCGTCGTCCTTGGTGACCACGTCCAGGTCGATCAGCTGGTGGTCGTAGTACTCGTCCTCCTCCTCGGGGAGCTCCTCCGGGTCCACCTCGGCGATCAGAACGATGTTGCGCAGGGCCTCGGCGGCGGTGCGGTCGCGTACGCCCTCGAAGCGCAGGAGCAGCCGGCCGCTGTGCACCCTGCCGGTCTCGATGGTGAGCGGGCCCGCCGAGGCGGGATCCGTGTGGAGTACGGCGCCGGGTGCGAGCCTCAGCTCCGGCTCGTCGGTGCGTACCTCGACGGTGACCTCGCCCTTGATGCCGTGGGCGCGGCCGATCCGTGCGACTACCAGCTGCACTTGTGTAGATCTCCTGTCATACGACTGCGGGCCGGGGACGGCCCAGTGGCCTTCCCCGGCCCGAGCCGGTGCTGCGTTCGCGTCAGCGGACTTGGTCCACGTCGACGAGGTCGACGCGGACACCACGGCCGCCGATGGCGCCGACGACGGTGCGCAGGGCGCGCGCGGTGCGGCCGTTGCGGCCGATCACCTTGCCGAGGTCATCGGGGTGGACCCGGACCTCGAGGACGCGCCCGCGACGCAGGTTGCGCGAGGCGACCTGCACATCGTCAGGGTTGTCGACGATGCCCTTCACGAGGTGCTCAAGCGCCTCTTCGAGCATGCTGCTCAGGCCTCGGTCGACTCGGACTCAGCCGCGGCCTCGTCCTTCTTCTCGGCCTTCTTCTTCTGGGTGATGGCCTCACCCTTGCCCTCGTCGTCACCGCCGAGAGCCTCGAACGACGGACGCCCGGACTTGGCCTCGGCGACGAGCAGCGGCGCCGGGGCGGGCTCGCCCTTGAACTTCTGCCAGTCGCCGGTCTTCTTGAGGATCGCGAGCACGGGCTCGGTCGGCTGCGCGCCGACACCCAGCCAGTACGCGACACGCTCGGCGTCGACCTCGATCACCGACGGGTGGTACGTCGGGTGGTACTTGCCGATCTCCTCGATGGCCCGGCCGTCACGGCGGGTGCGGGAGTCGGCGACGACGATGCGGTAGTGAGGCGAACGGATCTTGCCCAGACGCTTCAGCTTGATCTTGACTGCCACGGGAGTGGGTTCTCCTGGTTTTGACGTGGTGGGGCACAACGAGATGCCGCGTGGGGTTGCGGTACCCGAGTGGCCCGATGGACGCGTCAGCCGGAGGAGAGAGGGGTCCTGTGCGGCTGTCGAGTACAGCTAGCCATTGTGCCACACGCCGGAGATCGCTCCGGCCACGAGGGGCTCCTGGGCATGACTGAGCGGCACCCGGCGCCGGCTCGGCGAAGCTGGTCCGCTCACCGCCCGGGCTGGGTGCCGCCGCGCCCACTCGTGCCCCGCTGCGACTGCTGAGGTACGGCTGCCACGAGCAGCCGTCGTCTCAGCTGGCCGCCGCGCCGACCACTTCGGGGATGCGGAACGGCTTTCCGCATCCGCCGCACACGATCGGCGCCTGGGCCAGGACCGACGGTACGACCCGGACGTTGCGTCCGCAGTCGCACACCGCCTTCACCCGGACGCCGCCGCCGGACGAGCCGTGCCGGGCGGCCGGGCCGCGGAAGGAGCGGGCCGTGTCGGCGGCGGTCGCGGCGGAGTGGGCCTTCAGCGCGCGCTGGAGCCGCTCGATGGTCGGGCGGTAGCGCCGCTTCGCCTCGGGGTTGAGCGTGACCAGCGAGAAGCCGCTGCTGGGGTGCGGCTCCTCGGGGTGGTCCAGGCCCAGCTCCTCGGCGATGGCGAGGAATCTGCGGTTGTGGTAGCGGCCGGCGCGCGAGGTGTCGCGGACTCCTCGGGCGGCGGCGATGCCGTGGACTGCCTCATGGAGCAGTCGCTCGAAGGAGAGCTCGTGCCCGCATGCGGACGACGACTCCCCGATCAGGGACTCGGGAGCGGCAAGATCCGGCAGCTCGGGGTGGTACCGCTGAATATCGGCCCACGCCTGTGCCAGCTCTGCGGCGAGAACAGGTGGTGTCTGTGTCGTGCTCACGTAATGACAACGAGCCTGGGTCCCGCTGTGTTCCTATTCCGGGGCATCTCAAATAATTTGCACGTACCCGTCAGTTGCCGCTGATGCGACCTGACGAGGGCGGGTGCGCTGATCTGCGGAGAAGCCTCACAGCTCATACCAAGACGGTACGTAGACACACGTACGTCCGCCCGTCTCCTTACGCCGCCCTCAATCGATGCCCTTCGGGCCATCCCTCCCGTCCGGCGCGTGGACGATTCCGCACGCCGGGGACACCCGGAGTTGTCAAATGCGCAAGATGCCGTTCGGCCTCTCTCGCGGAGGGGCGGGCCGCACTAGTAGGCGCGCGCCACGACGGCGACGTTACCCGGCGCGTCGTCGGAGTCGGGCACCGACCCGTCCTCGGCGACCAGACACCGTACGGTCACCGCCTGCTCGGCCAGTTTGACCTCGCCTTCCTCACCGAGCACGGCCCACGGGATGCGCGCCCAGCCGCCGGCGGCCGTCGCCTCGACGGCTTCCTCGATCGTCGACACATCGCTTGTGCGGGACTCGCGGAGCTCGCGCGACTGCCTCAGCAGGAGCGCCTGGTCCGCTTCGAGGACCGCGGGGAGCGTGCCGGCGAGCGAGTCGATCGCGACGGGCTCCTTGCCTCCCGGGATACGGCGGGCCAGCATCGCCGTCCCCTTCTCCAGGTCACGGGGCCCGAGCTCGATCCGCACGGGGATGCCCTTGAGCTCCCAGTCGACCGCACGGCGGCCGAACGGAGTGTCGGTGCGGTCGTCGACGTGGACGCGTACGCCCGCCGCCCTCAGGCGGTCACCGATCTCGTGGACCTTGGCCAGAACCGCGTCGTCCTCCTTGACCGCGAGGACGACAGCCTGGATCTGGGCGAGGCGGGGCGGGACGCGCAGGCCGCTGTCGTCGCCGTGCATCATCACCAGGGCGCCGATCATGCGGGTCGTCGAGCCCCAGGAGGTCTGCCACACCAGCTCCTGTCTGCCCTCCCGCGACAGGTACCGGGTGTTGAAGGCCTTGGCGAAGTTCTGGCCGAGCTCGTGGCTGGTGGCCATCTGCAGGGCCTTGCCGTCACCCATCATGCCTTCGAGGGTGAGGGTGTTGATGGCGCCCGCGAACCGCTCCTTGACGGTCTTGCGGCCGGCCACGACGTCCATCGCGAGGACGTTCACCATGAAGTCCTCGTAGACCTTGCGGTGGATGTGCGAGGCGAAGTCGCGCGCGTCCTCGTAGGTGGCGTGCGCGGTGTGGCCCTCCTGCCACAGGAACTCGGTCGTGCGCAGGAACAGGCGGGGCCTGAGCTCCCAACGGACCACGTTCGCCCACTGGTTGATCAGCAGGGGCAGGTCGCGGTAGCTCTGCACCCACTTCGAGAAGTAGTCGTTGACGATCATCTCGGAGGTCGGGCGGACCACCGCCGGCTCCTCCAGCTCCTTGCCGCCGCCATGCGTGACCACCGCGAGTTCGGGCGCGAAGCCCTCGACGTGGTCGGCCTCACGCGTGAGGTACGACTGCGGGATCAGCAGCGGGAAGTACGCGTTCTGGGTGCCCGTCTCCTTGATGCGCCCGTCCATCTCGGCCTGCATCCGCTCCCACAGCCCGTACCCGTACGGTCGGATGACCATGGTGCCGCGCACCGGCCCGTTGTCGGCCAGTTCGGCCTTGTTGATCAGGTCCTGGTACCAGCGCGGGAAGTCGTCCGCCCGGGGTGTGAGAACGGGTGCCTTGGCCATGGCGCGATGGTACGGCGCCACGTTGCGGGGATGTGAATTCTTTTCCTGGAGCACAGTCATCACGCAAGCGGGTGCACGTGACCACTGGACGGGGCGTCGGGTGCGGAGTTTCCTGGCATACGGGGGGACAAAGCGGGGGGAGTACGACCGCACTGCACGGGGCCCAGGAAAACGGGCACCGGACGACTCGGCAACTCTCGGCGGATTGGGGCGCTTTCGATATGACACCCACGCTCATGCGGCAGCACCTACCTCTCGCAGGGGCAGCGCCCCGCATGGACCAGGCCACACGCGCGCGTGACTGGGCCGAGATCCAGGAAAGGATGCTGGTACCTCTCTACGAGGCCGTCTATGAGCGACTCGAAGTGGGTTCGGGTACGCGGGTGCTGGGCCTCGGCTGCGGTTCCGGGCTCGCTCTGTTGATGGCGGCCTCCCGGGGGGCCGCCGTCACCGGCATCGACGCGGCGTCACCCGAACGGGTGCGGCTGGCGCGGGAAAGGCTGGTGCCGGAGGCATGGGGCACGCACGCGCGTGCGGAGACGCGCATCATCGACGGGCCCGACGGGACCCTTGAGGACGTGGCCGGTGCGGTCGGTGCCTGTGGGGAGCCCGCGTACAACCTCGTGACCGCCTTCGAACCGATCGGCTGCGTGGCCGGGGACTCCGAGGGGCTCGCCGAGTCGCTCACCGCGGCGAGGCCGCTCGTGCGTCGTGGCACGCCCGTGGTGCTGGCGGGCTGGGGCCCACCGGAACGGTGCACCACGTCGTCCGTGCTCCGCGTGGCCACCAAGCTGGCGGATCCCTTGCGTACGCCGGGGAGTTGGCGGCCCGCTCTCCGGGACGACCTGGAGGAGGTCGCCCAGCGGGCCGGTCTGCGGCCCGACGGGTCCGGGCGGGTGGCGTGCCCCTTCGGGTACGCCGACATCGACAACGCGGTACGGGGCCTGCTGTCCACGGGGCTGTTCGACGCGGCCGTCACGGCCACGGACCAGGCCCAGGTCGAGAAGGAGGTGACGGAGGCCCTTCACCCGTACCAGCGCGGTGACGGCACGGTGTGGATGCCGAACGTGTTCCGCTACCTGATCGCGCGGACGCCGTAACCCGACGTCTTTCTCCCCCGCCGCCCCTACCCGTCCCATCCCGGGGGCTCCGCCCCCAGGC
>NZ_VMNX01000252.1 GCF_009377235.1 Streptomyces acidicola | reverse complement strand
GTGTTCGAGGTCGACCACGGTGCGCGCCGCATGCTCGGCCTCGGTCAGTCTGCCGGTGAGAGCCGCGGGGCATTCCGCGCCGCCCGGTGCCGCCCGCCGCACCGCCGCCTCCGCCGTCGCGCTGGCCGCGCACACCTACGCCGTCACCGCCGTCTCGCGGCACGAGGCGCACGGCGGTTCCACACTCACTCCCCTGGCCGCGCTCGGCGCGACCACCACGCTCGGACTGCTATTGACACGGACACGCGCGACCGCAGGGCACATCCCGGCATTGACGGCCGCCGCGTACGTCCGTACCGCAGCCATTCCTTGCCTGCACGCCGCCCTCAACCCGTCCCCGCCCCTCACGCAGCGCGCCGTCGGCGGCGGGATCCGCGCCATGATCCCGCTCCAGGCCGCGCTCGCCGCCCGGTCCGGGGCGAACGTCACCGCTCTCGCCGTGCTGGGGCTCGTACCCGTGGCACGCACGCTCGCACGGAAGGTGAGCCTCACATGAGCCGCCGCCGGCGACTCCGCCTCGGTTACGGCACCAACGGCCTCACCGACCTCCGTCTCGACGACGCCCTCGGACTGCTCGCGGACCTGGGCTACGACGGCGTCGGGCTCACCCTCGACCACATGCACCTCGACCCGCTCGCCTCCGATCTCGCCGCACACACCGCCCGGGTCGCCCGGCGGCTCGGCGCACTCGGTCTCACCGCGACTGTCGAAACCGGCGCTCGCTACGTGCTCGACCCGCACCGCAAGCACGGGCCGTCGCTGCTCGACCCGGACCCCGAGGGGCGTGCCGCCCGCAGCCGGCTGCTGATCACGGCGGTCAGGGTCGCGGCGGACCTCGGAGCGCACGCCGTGCACTGCTTCAGCGGCATCACGCCGCCCGGCACCGACGACGACACCGCGTGGCAGCGTCTTCAGGAGGCGCTCGCGCCCGTGCTCGACGCCGCGGCCGCCGCCGACGTGCCCATCGCGATCGAGCCCGAACCGGGCCACCTCCTCGCCACCCTCGCCGACTTCCATCACCTGCGCACCTCGCTCGGCAGCCCTCCTCCTCTCGGCTTGACCCTCGACCTCGGCCACTGCCAGTGCCTGGAGCCGGATCCGCCCGCCGAGTGCGTCCGTGCGGCCGCGCCCTGGCTGCGGCATGTGCAGATCGAGGACATGCGCCGCGGGGTGCACGAGCATCTACCGTTCGGCGACGGCGAGATCGACTTCCCGCCCGTGCTGGACGCGCTCGCCGCCACCGGCTACCAGGGCCTCACCGTCGTCGAACTGCCCCGCCACTCCCACGCCGGGCCCGAACTGGCCCGATCCTCCATCGAGTTCCTCCGGACCGCGGCCGCCACCACCACGAAGGGAGCGTCGGCAGCATGACGCAGCCCCCTCCCCGGACCCGTGACAACGTCGCCGCGGCGCTGCCCGACGACACCGCGCGCGCCTGGTTCGACGAAGCGCTGGCCGACGCCGCGTGTGCGGCACCGGCACCGCCGGCAGCCTCTTCCCCGTACCCCGCCCGTACGTGGGAGCTGTGGTTCGCCGCCGCCGGGCGGTACTGCGGCCACGGCAACGCGGATGACGTCCGTACGCTGCTGCTGGTCGAGGCCCGGGCGGGACTCGAGACCCTGACCCGGCTCTACCGGCACGGCAGTGCCGCGGAACGCCGCCCCGTGCTCCGGGCGCTGCCGGCCCTGGTCGAAGGATCACTGGCCGTACACCTCGTCGAGGACGCTCTGCGCAGCAACGACACCCGGCTCATCTCCGCCGCCGTCGGCTCGTACGCCGCCGCCCACCTCGACCCGCACGCCTGGCGTCACGCCGTCCTGAAGTGCCTGTTCACCGGCGTCCCCGTCGACGCGGTCGCGAGCTTGGCGCAGCGGGCGGCCGGCGACGGCGAACTGGCCCGCATGCTCACCGACTACGCCGCCGAGCGAACAGCCGCCGGCCGCGAAGTCCCCGACGACCTCGGTCGCGTGCTGACCCTGACGGGCGAAGAGCCCAAGGAGCTTTGATGCGTATCTTCGACCCGCACATCCATATGACGTCCCGCACCACCGACGACTACGAGGCGATGTACGCCGCCGGTGTGCGCGCCGTCGTCGAACCGTCCTTCTGGTTGGGCCAGCCCCGCACCTCGCCCTCCTCCTTCTTCGATTACTTCGACGCCCTCCTGGGCTGGGAACCCTTCCGCGCCGCCCAGTACGGCATCGCCCACCACTGCACCATCGCGCTCAACCCCAAAGAGGCCAACGACCCGCGCTGCACGCCGGTCCTGGACGCCCTGCCCCGCTACCTTGTCAAGGACGGCGTCGTCGCCGTCGGCGAGATCGGCTACGACTCCATGACACCGGCCGAGGACACCGCGCTGGCCGCCCAACTCCAGCTCGCCGCCGACCACGGCCTGCCCGCCCTCGTGCACACGCCCCACCGCGACAAGCTCGCCGGCCTGCACCGCACCGTGGACGTCGTCCGCGAGTCGAGCCTGCCCATGGAGCGGGTGCTGCTCGACCACCTCAACGAGACGACCGTCCAGCACGCGAAGGACAGCGGCTGCTGGCTCGGCTTCTCCGTCTACCCGGACACCAAGATGGACGAGGACCGCATGGTCGAGATCCTGAAGACGTACGGAACGGAGAAGGTCCTCGTCAACTCGGCCGCAGACTGGGGAAAGAGCGACCCGCTGAAGACCCGCAAGGTCGCCGACGCCATGCTCGCGGCCGGCTTCGGAGAGGACGACGTCGACCAGGTGCTGTGGCGCAACCCGGCCGCCTTCTACGGACTCAGCGGCCGTCTCCGGCTCGACGTCCCGGAGGCGGAGGGCCTGCACGAGGGCAACTCCATCCTGCGCGGGGGCGAGTAGGGCATGCGCTTCCGCCACCCCGACGGCTCCACCGTCCACCTTGCCTACTGCACCAACGTCCACCCCGCCGAAACCCTCGACGGCATCCTCGCCCAGCTCCGCGACCACTGCGAGCCGGTCCGCAAAAGCCTGGGACGCGACCGCCTGGGCATCGGCCTGTGGCTCGCCAAGGACGCCGCACGCGCACTGATCACCGACCCGGCGGCGCTGCGGGGACTGCGTGCCGAGCTGGACCGGCGCGGCCTCGAAGTCGTCACCCTGAACGGCTTTCCCTACGAGGGATTCGGCGCGGAGGAGGTCAAGTACCGCGTCTACCAGCCCGACTGGGCCGACCCCGAACGCCTCGCGTACACCACCGACCTGGCCCGGCTCCTGACGGCGCTCCTGCCGGACGACGTCACCGAGGGGACCATCTCCACCCTTCCGCTCGCCTGGCGGACCGACTTCGACGAGCGCGCCGCCGCCACCGCCGGTGCGGCCCTGACCACTCTGTCGGGGCGGCTCGACGCGCTGGAGGAGCTGACCGGCAAGTCGATCCGTATCGCCCTGGAACCGGAGCCCGGGTGCACGGTGGAGACAACCGCCGACGCGATCGGACCGCTCGGAGTCCTGCCTGGCGACCGTATCGGTGTGTGCGTCGACACGTGCCACCTCGCCACCTCCTTCGAGGACCCGGCAACGGCGCTGGCCGCGCTCGACGCGGCTGGTGTCGGTATCCCCAAGGCGCAGTTGTCGGCAGCCCTGCACGCCGAGGAACCTCGTCGGCCAGAGGTCCGCGATGCCCTCGCTGCCTTCGCCGAACCGCGCTTCCTGCACCAGACCCGCACCCTTACCGCCGCCGGACTGCGCGGCACCGACGACCTCGGCGAGGCGCTGGCCGGCGATGCCCTGCCCGACGAGGCACCCTGGCGCGCCCACTTCCACGTCCCCCTGCACGCCCCGCCCGCACCGCCGCTCACCTCGACCCTGCACGTGCTCCAGGAGGTCCTGGCCCTGCTGGTGGGAGGCGCGGAGCCGCGCACCCGTCATCTCGAGGTCGAGACCTACACCTGGCAGGCACTCCCGCCCGAGCTGCGCCCCCGCACCAGGACCCAGCTCGTCGAGGGCATCGCCGCCGAACTGACCCTCGCCCGTGACCTGTTGACGGACCTCGGCCTGAAGGAGCTGCCATGAGCCCCCGCCCCACTCCGCTCCTGGTGCTCGACGTGGTCGGCCTCACCCCCCGTCTCCTGGACCACATGCCCCGCCTCAAGGCGTTGGCGGCCTCCGGCTCGCAGGCGAACCTGTCCACCGTGCTCCCGGCCGTCACCTGCACCGCGCAGTCCACCTTCCTCACCGGCGCGCTCCCCGCAGAGCACGGCATCGTCGGCAACGGGTGGTACTTCCGCGAACTCGGCGACGTACTCCTGTGGCGCCAGCACAACGGCCTGGTCGGCGGCGACAAACTCTGGGACGCAGCCCGCCGGGCGCACCCCGGCTACACGGTTGCCAACATCTGCTGGTGGTACGCCATGGGCGCCGACACCGACTTCATCGTCACCCCCCGACCGGTCTACTACGCCGACGGCCGCAAGGAACCGGACTGCTACACCCGGCCGCCGGCCCTGCACGACGAACTCACCGCGAAACTCGGCACCTTCCCGCTCTTCCACTTCTGGGGCCCGGGCGCGGACATCGTCTCCAGCCAGTGGATCGCCGACGCGACCCGCCATGTCATGCGCACCCGTCGGCCAGACCTGACCCTGTGCTACCTGCCGCATCTCGACTACGACCTTCAGCGGTTCGGCCCCGACGACCCGCGCTCCCACCGCGCGGCCGCCGAACTTGACGACGTCATCGGCCCGTTGCTCGACGACGCCCGCGCCGAGGGCCGCACGGTTGTCGCCCTGTCCGAGTACGGCATCACCCGCGTCAGCCGACCCGTCGACATCAACCGCGTCCTGCGGCGTGCCGGGCTTCTCGAGGTCCACACCCAGGACGGCATGGAGTACCTCGACCCGATGGCGTCCCGCGCCTTCGCCGTCGCCGACCACCAGCTGGCGCACGTCTACGTCCGCCGGCCCGAGGACCTGGCAGCCACCCGCGAGGCGCTGAAGGACCTGCCGGGCATCGACGAGATCCTCGACGACGACGGCAAGAAGGCGAACGGGCTCGATCACCCGCGTTCCGGGGAACTGGTCGCGGTCGCCGCACCGGACGCCTGGTTCACGTACTACTACTGGCTCGACGACGCCCGCGCGCCCGACTTCGCCCAGCTCGTCGAGATCCACCGCAAACCCGGCTACGACCCCGTCGAGCTGTTCATGGATCCCGAAGATCCTTACGTGCGGCTCAAGGCGGCCAAGGCGGTGGCCCGCAAGAAGCTCGGCATGCGCTATCGGCTTGCCGTCGTACCCCTTGACGCCTCACCCGTAAGCGGCAGCCACGGCCGCCTCCCCACGAGCGACGAAGAAGGTCCGCTCGTCCTGGTCTCCACCCCCCGCGCAGTATCCGGCCGCGTAGCGGCCACCGAAGTGAAGTCCCTGCTCCTGCGTCTCGCCGGCCTCTCCTGAGGGCGGCAGCCTTCGGGCACCCGCAGCACCGCGACAACGAAAGAGAGAACCACTGTGACCGCGTTCAACGACGAAGCCGTCACCGGCGACGCCCTGCGCCGCGCACTCGGCGTCAGCCGCCGCCGTTTCCTCAGCACCTGCACGGCCGCCACCGCCGCGGCGGTCGCCGCCCCGGTCTTCGGTGCCGCGCCCGCCCTGGCGCAGGACAGAGCGGAAGCCGCCGGCCATGACGGTGGGCGTTCCGCTCTGGTCCCGCCGCACAAGCGCGGCATCATCCTCTACACCGTGCGTGACGCGATCGGCCGCGACCCGCTGGCCTCCGATCTGCCCTCCGGTTTCCGTGAGGTGTTCAAGCAACTGTCGCGCTTCGGCTACCGCCAGGTGGAGTTCGCCGGCTACGGCCAGCACGCCAACGCGCCGGGCGGCGCCGATCTGGGCACCGTCCAGGGCGCGAAGCTGCTGCGCTCCTGGCTCGACGAGTACGGCCTGCGGGCGCAGGGCAGCCACGGCTTCATCCCCCCGTCCTGGCCGCTGACCCCGTCCGACCTGGAGACATTCAAGCGCTACCTGGAGATCGCCAACATCCTTGGCATGGAGCACATGGGTACCGGCGGCGACCCCACAGGCACCCCCTACCGGGCCGACTGGGACCTCGCCGCGCAGAAGTGGAACACCCTGGGCGCCATCGCCCGCCGTGAAGGCATCAAGCTGTACACCCACAACCACGACAGCGCCTACGACT
Source organism: Streptomyces acidicola (assembly GCF_009377235.1). Lineage (GTDB taxonomy): Bacteria > Actinomycetota > Actinomycetes > Streptomycetales > Streptomycetaceae > Streptomyces > Streptomyces acidicola. The sequence continues at coordinate 7,616 of NZ_VMNX01000252.1, read as the reverse complement.
TCCTGCTCGACGGCGGCCCGCTCGACGCCGAGGGCCGGCCGACCCGGAGCTCCGGTATCCGGAAGCTGGAGTACTTCCTGAAGATGACGGACCGCAAGAGCGTCTATCTGGAGCTGGACGTCTTCTGGGCGCACGTGGCCCAGTACAAGTTCCACACGTACACCGCCCACGACGGCTCGCGGCGTGAGAGTGTCTTCGACCCGGCCGGACTCGTGGTCCGCAACACCAACCGCTTCCCGCTCTTCCATGCGAAGGACGGCGTGGTCAATCCGCAGAGCGGTCTGGGCTACGACATGGTGCCGTTCGGCACGGGCGACATCGACTACCGGAAGTTCTTCACCCGGGTGGGTGCGAAGAACTACCACAACCCGATGGTCGAGCAGGACACCGCACCGAGCGCGAGCGTTCCCGGTCAGTCCCTGGAGTTCGCCCGGGTCGGCTACGACAACCTCGCGGCCCTGCGCGCCCGAAACTGACGGGACGTCATGTGCAGGCCCGCCCGGCGTCCTGGCGTGGGGCGGGCCTGCCAGGTATGCCCGAAAGCACATGAAATACAAGGACAAACTTTCCTTGAAAAGATTGAAACTTTGTCCTTGACGAGTCGAAAGTGGGCGCCTTAGCGTCCAACTCATGTATGACGCCTGGCTTTTCCGCTGGCCAGACCAAAGGAGTTCTGAGTGCGCAACAGACGGATCGTCACCCTCGTGGGGGTGGCTGCGTTGGCTGGAGTCGTAGGGCTTCTGCCTCTCTCCGCAGCCCAAGCCGCCAAGTCAGATCCCGTACCGCCGGCTTCGTCGGACTTCCAGAAGGTCACCCTCAACGACCGCCCGGGCGAGCCCATGGCCCTGGCGGTCCTGCCCGACCGGCGGGTGCTGCACACGGCGCGTACCGGAGAGGTCCGCATCCACGACCCCAAGAGCGGCGTGAACTTCCTCGCCGCCGACATGAAGAAGAGCCCCGCCGGGCTCTACCAGCACGACGAAGAAGGCGTGCAGGGCATCGCCGTCGACCCCGGCTTCGCCAAGAACCACTGGGTCTACCTCTACTACTCGCCCCGCCTCGACACCCCCATGGACGACCCGGCCACCCCGGGCGTCAACGAAGGGGACGCACCGCAGTCCGGCACGGCCGAGGACTTCGCCAAGTACAAGGGCGTCACCCGGCTGTCGCGGTTCAAGCTCGCGGGCAACAAGCTCGACTACGCCACCGAGCAGAAGATCCTCGACGTGCCGGCCGACCGCGGCCTCTGCTGCCACGTCGGCGGAAAGATCGACTTCGACCACAAGGGCAACCTGTTCCTGTCGACAGGCGACGACACCAATCCGTTCTCCTCCGACGGCTACGCCCCGCTCGACGACCGACCCGACCGCAACCCGGCCTACGACGCGCGGCGCACCTCAGGCAACACCAACGACCTGCGCGGCAAGGTCCTGCGCGTCAAGGTCAAGCGCGACGGCGGCTACGCGATACCGGACGGCAACCTCTTCGCGCCGGGCACCCCGAAGACCCGCCCGGAGATCTACGCCATGGGTCTGCGCAACCCGTTCCGCTTCGGGGTGGACGACAAGACGGGCGAGGTCTACGTCGGCGACTACTCACCCGACGCCAAGAACGCCAACCCCGACCGCGGCCCCGCCGGCCAGGGGCGCTGGATGGTCATTGACCGCCCCGCCAACTACGGCTGGCCGTTCTGCGTGACTCAGGACATGCCGTACCAGGACTACGACTTCGCCACCAAGACCTCCAGCGGCGCGTTCAACTGCGCCAAGCCGGTCAACGACTCGCGGCACAACACCGGCCGGAGCGTGCTGCCCCCGGTCACGGACGCGGAGATCGTCTACGGCTACGATGCCTCCCCGACGTTCCCTGAACTCGGCACGGGCGGCATCGGCCCCATGGGCGGCCCGGCGTATCGCTACGACCAGCGGAACAAGGCCCAGAACCGCTGGCCCCAGTACTTCGACGGCAAGCCGCTCTTCTACGAGTGGACCCGCGACCAGATGAAGGCCGTCACCCTCGGCAAGAAGAACGAGGTCCAGAAGATCGAGGACGCGATCCCCTCGATCACAACGGACGGCCCGATCGACGTCGAATTCGGCCCGGACGGTGCGCTGTACGTCCTCGAGTACGGCACCGGGTACTTCGCGGAACTGCCCGAGGCCCAGCTCTCCCGCATCGACTTCACTCGGGGCAACCGCACTCCGGAGCCCAAGGTCGCCGCGGACGTGGTCAACGGCACCAGCCCGCTGACGGTCCAGCTCTCCAGCGCCGGTACGAAGGACGCCGACGGTGACGCCCTCCGCTACGCCTGGGACTTCGACGCCGACGGCACCGTGGACTCCAGGGAGGCCAACCCGAAGCACACGTTCACCAAGAACGGCGTCTACGACGCCACGCTGAAGGTCACCGACAGCACCGGGCGCTCGGCCTCCGCGTCCGTTCCCGTCGTCGTCGGCAACAAGGCACCGGTCGTCTCACTCACCACCGACCCGGCTCCGCACGGCGGCACGGCGTTCCACTGGGGTGACACGGTCACCTGGAAGGTCACCGTCACCGACGACCAGCCGGTGGACTGCTCGAAGGTCAGCGTCTCGTTCATCCTCGGCCACGACTCGCACGGCCACCCGCTGTCTACGAGTAACGGCTGCTCCGGATCGTTCGAGACGTTCGTGGACGGCGGTCACGCCGGTGCGGACAACCTGAAGGCGGTCTTCAACGCCACCTACCAGGACTCGCCCCCGGACGGCTTGCCGTCCCTCTCGGGCAGCGCCGAGGTCGCACTGACCCCGGCCGACTGACCGGCGGCGACACCGCGGCGGGGCGCCCACCCTGGGCTGCCCCGTTGCCGTGGCACTGCGACCCGATTCCCAGACGCCCACAGGCGCGATACTCCCGGGCAGTGGTGGACGTATCCGCTGCGGGCCTTACGGTTCTCCGGCCGTGAGGCCCGCAGTGTTTCGCCGCGCGGGCAGGTGTTCCATGGACCCTTCGTATCGCTACGTCACCGATTTGGACGACACCGTGGAGCACTGGCTGCCCGGAGTGGTCTCCGGCGACGGCAACGACGGCAGCAAGATCACCGTCAGGCAGCTGCTCCAGCACACCAGCGGACTGTTCGACTACACGGCGGACTTTCCCCAATTCGCCGGCAAGGCCGGCTACCAAGCCAACCGCTACACCACCTGGACCGCCGAGGCGCAGCAGCTTGCCGCCCAGGAGCGCCTGGTAGAAGCGGCTCAGATCGGCCGTCGTACTGATCATGGCGCCCGACGCACCCGCGGCCGGGCAACCCGACCGGATCGACACCGCCACTCATGCCCTCGCCGAATACATGACCGAGACCAGGCTGCGGACTTGATCGTGCGCGAGATGAGTTCGGTCTACATCAGTCGCGGACTCCGAGTTCGAATTGCTCACCGATTCACGCGGAGCCAGCGGTGTGCGCTAACGGCTCTCCTCGCTCCGCCGTCGAAGCGGACGTGATGATCACGCTGTCGATACTCTGGTGAACCCGCCAACCAGGAAAAATTGTCACGGCCCTGCTGGTCGCAGCCACTCGTTGATGGCTGCGACCAGCAGGTCCGCGCGATACCGGACGGCGAGCAAGTCGTACCTCGTGACGAACGCGCGGTGGCGCTCAGCCGGGCCGGACACCGCTGGTACGCCTCGCTGCCGGGCAATGTCACCACCGAGCCGGGACTGAGCGCCGCACTTGGCCAAGGCGTACTTCGGCGGCCACGGCGGCGGAGGAGGCGTACAGACCTGCGGGGCATGCGGCCGGCGCTCAGTCAGGCAGGGCCCGGGTGAGTACATGGAGAACGGAGTCCCCGGTAGCGGGACGGAGTTCGCCGAGCGCGTCCCAACCCCACGCCTCAAAGGCGGCGCGTGCCACCGTGTTGGCCGGGTCGAGCAGGACGACCGCCAGTTCGGCGCCGCTGGCGGACAGAAGCCTCTCCAGGAGGCGACTACCGATCCCGCGACGGTGGTGCTCCGGCAGCACCATCAGCTCGGCGAGGGCGAACACCTTCCCAGATGCGGTGAGTTCCTCGACCTCATCGGGAAGCACGCCGACGAATCCCCGCCACCACGAACCGTCACGGTGCAGCGGATACCCGTACGCCAGCCCAGCGGGTTCGTCGTCGTCGCCGTCCTCATCATCAGCCGCCACCATGTCGAAGCGCGGACGTTGGACATCCTCCGCGAGTCTGGCCAGGAACCGCTCGCGATTTCGGTATTCCTCGCCCGGGGGTTCCTCATAGGCAGCCACGTACAGGTCCGCCAGCTCTTCCCGGTCCCCGTCGGCCTGCCACCGGCTCAGCCTGCGCAAGAACACCTCGCCCATATCCATCCCCTCACCCGGAACGCCCGGCCCTCAGCCCGCGTCACCGGACCCGGACTCATTGTCGACCGGGCCACGATAACGCTCACCAGCTTCGAATGGATCAAGAAGGGGCAGCGTGCTCTGCCTGATCGGTGACTCCGGCACCGGCAAGTCGCACATGCTCATCGCGCCGGGCACCGAGGCCGCGATGCAGGGCTACGGCGTCCGCTGCACACGGGAGTCTTGCCTTGCTCCGCCTAGGTACTGTCTAGTCGGGGGGTATGGGCCGCTCAGCGCTCCACGCGCTCCACGCGCTTCAGGCCGCGCACCGCCGGGATCGTCAGCAGCAGGGCGCAGGCGACGAGCGCCATGGACGCGGACACGCACAGCAGTGGCACCGTTCCCGCGACGACCGCGAGCGGGCCCGCCAGCGCCTGCCCAACTGGCTTCATCACCAGTGAGCCGGCCGCGTCGTACGCGTGCACCCTGCCGAGGACGTCCTGCGGGATGTGCGTCTGCACGCTCGTGTGGAACATGACGATCCAGAACGCCATGCCCACGCCGCTCGCCCCGTAGCACCCGGCGATGATCGGCGCGGGAAGGCCCAGAGCGACTCCCAACGGCATGAACGCCCATAGGATCATGGAGAGGGCGCCGGCCCGGAGTGGATATCGCGGGCGGAGCCTGATCGCGACGATTCCGCCCAACACACTTCCCGCCCCTAGGGACGACATGACCAGGCCGAACGTCGATGCTCCGTAGTCGGTGACCAGCGTGCTGTTGCCGAGGGTCATGGTGGGGCCGGCGCCCGCCAGCTGCCAGAGCATAAAGACGACGATGACACTCCACAGCCATGTTCTGGCCCGGAACTCCCGCCACCCCTCGACGAGATCGGACCGGAACGACGAGGCGTCGTCCCGCGCGTCCGGGCCCATCGGGACCGAGCGGAGCAGGAGCAAGCAGGTGCCGCTGACCCCATAGGTCAAGGCGTCGAGGGCGACCACCGTTGCCGGTGAGGAGACCACCAGCAGCAGGCCGGCCAGCGACGGGCCGATCACGACGGTGACGGATTCCGAGATGCGGAGGGTGGCGTTCGCCTTCTGCACGTCCTGGGCTATACGCGGGGTGATGCTGGCGACTCCCGGCTGGAAGATTGCGCTACCTGCCCCGACCAGGGCCAGCAGCACCAGGATCTGCCACAGCTGTGGCGTACCCAGCAGGAACAGCAGCGCAAGCACCGCCTGGAAGCACAGCCGGACCGTGTCCGAGACGACCATCAGTCGTCGAGCGCCGAAGCGGTCGGACAGCACCCCACCAAAGATGATCAGCGCTGCGAACGGGGCCACGAGCGCGGCGAGCGCGTAGCCCACCCCGCTCGCCCCGTATCCAGCCCGGATCACGGCGGCCGTGATCGCGACGGGGAGCATCGCGTCGCCCAGCAGTGAGGTGGTGCGGGCGGCGAAGAACAGCCGGAAGTCCGCTGTCCACAGCGGCAGATCAGACGAGGTCTCCTTGACGTGCAGGTCACGGGCCATGTCCGGACCAGCCACCGCTCACCGCCCCACGTATGCCGTTGATCCCGACCACGGCGACACTTTCCTCCGCGGACATCCCTAGGTCAACGGAATATGTTCGACAAGCTCAGCACGTGAGCGCGTTTGAAGACACCGCCTAGCAGCTGCCGTTGGACTCCTGAAGCCCCTTGTTGGCACCGGCCGTCCGGGTCACGATGTTCGGCACGCAGCCGGTCCCATCGAGGCTGTAGGAGTAGGGGATGCTGACGGTGGTGTTGGACTTCGGGTCGGGTCCGGCGGGATTGTTCTCGCTACTGGGGCTGGACCAGGTCACGTTGTCGAAAGTGTTGCCGCTGACCTGCCAGTACCCGGCCGCGTCGGTGTAGAAGGTGCCCAGGACGTCCTTGGAGTTCTTGAAGTAGTTGTTGTCCACCTTCGCGCGGGCCCCGGCTCGGGAGTTGATACCGGAGTCGTTGAGCTTCACGTAGTAGTTGTTGTAGATGTGGGCTGTGCCGCCGCGCAGCAAGGGCGCGCGGGAGTCGATGTTCTCGTACAGGTTGTGGTGGTACGTGATGAAACCGTTTGAGAGATCGCTCTCGCTGGACCCGATGAGGCCACCGCGGCCCGAGTTGCGCAGGGTGCTGTAGGACAGGGTCACGTACTGAGTGTTGTCCTTCATGTCGAAGAGGCCGTCGAACCCTTCCGCCTCCCCACCCGACGCCTCAAGGGTGGTGTGATCGACCCAGACGTTGCGGACGTTCCTCTCCATGCCGATGGCGTCACCACCGTTGGACGTGGGCGAGCCGGACTTCTTGACATTCCGGACGGTCACGTTCCGGATGATGATGTTGCTGGCCTCGCGAATGTGGATGCCCAGCTGATCGAAGACGGCACCGCTGCCGACGCCGATGATCGTGACGTTGCTGATCTGCTTGAGCTCGATCACGCCCGCGGCGGTATTGCAGCTGTCGCCCGACACCTTGCTGGTGTTGCCGTGGTTGATGGTCCCCTCGACCTCGATGGTGATCGGGGTGCTGCTACTGGCCCGGCCGCACAGTGCGGCGTGGATCGCGGTCCCCGTGGTGGCCCGTATGGTCTGCCCGCCCGCGCCGCCGGTGGTCCCTCCGTTCTGGGTCGCGTACCCCGTGGCACTGCCGGCGGCTGCCGATGCCCCGGTCATCGGCAGAGCCACACCGGTCGCGGCCGCCAGGACCACCGTCGCCACTGCCGCATAGAGCCGTCCGACTGGTCGGATCATCCTCGCCTCACTTTTCGTCTTCGAATGGTGAGCGTCGCTCCTTCATGCCGTAGTCGTCCGCCGGGTCGGCAAGGTTGCCGCCCATGGCCGGGTCTTTGGCCCAGACAACCCGCGCTCGCCCAAGAGCTGTACGACGCTGTTCTGCAGGCGGCTGGACTGACCGAACGCGATCGCCGTGACGGAGACCGCAGGACGGTGGAGGTCACCGTGACCGATGCAGGACGTGCCAGGTTCGCCGACGCCGAGAGGGCCGCGCGTACACGGCTGCGCCGGCATCTCGTCCCTTGACTGGTCCCTCTCGGTGGTCGTCAGCCAGGATCCAGTCGTCGCAGGCACGTCCGAGGCTTTGCGGTTCTACGGCCTTCGCCGCCTCCGGTTCCGCGTAGACATGCCGGCGGCGAGCGGCCGGACAGCGGCCCGGCAAGGGAGCCCAGGACCCGCCACCACACCGCCCGCCGACCTGGCCCGCCCGGACGCGATAGGGACGTACTTGCCCCGTGTCCTGTCCTCATCGGAGGGGAGG
>NZ_VMNX01000251.1 GCF_009377235.1 Streptomyces acidicola | reverse complement strand
CCCGCAGTCGAGGCCGATTCACGCACCGTGGCCGCCGGAGTGCCGTTGCTCCTACCATGGAGGGCACCATCGGGGGAGGGTGGGACGTGACGCGCAACACATCACAGTCGTCCGGGCGTCGGCTGGAAGACCGGATCGCCTGGGCGGTCAGGAACGCGGACGGTGTCGTCGCCATCGGTGTCGCCCTGGTCATCGGCGTACTGGACATCCTGGACGACAACTTCGACAACAACATCGTCTCCGGCGCCACCCTGCTGGTCCTGGCGGCGCTGGTGTACGGATCGCTGACCGAGCGCCGGCGGCGGATGGCCGACATCCGGGGCGCCACCGAGGGCACGAGCCGGGCCATCGAAGACCTCGCCATGGTGCGGACACTGTCCGGCGCGGAGGTCGGCCTGGCGCACGAGAAGGCCCGCCGGAACACCACCCGTTGGGTGTTCAAGGGCGGCACCGGCACCTATCTGCGTGCCGTCACCCTGCCGGAGTGCGTCGAGGAGGTGAAGCGACAGCGCCGCTCCCTCAGCATGAAGATCGACATCCTCAACCCGGCCGACGACCGGGTCTGCACCGCCTACGCCCGGTTCCGGCGCACCTTCGGACGCCAGGGCGACGCCGGGGTGCACCCGGAGTGGACCGTCGAACGCACCCGCAAGGAATCGTACGCCACCGTGCTCGCCGCCGCCTGGCACCGGCAGCGGCTGGACACCCTGGAGATCGACGTGCACCTGTCCTCGGTGGCACCGACCCTGCGCTTCGACCTGTCCGACAGCTGCCTGATCATCACCCAGGACGACCCGCGCCGCGTGAGCCTGTACGTGGAGCGCGGCCGGCCGCTGTACGACTACTACGTCACCGAGCTGCACCAGAGCAGGGAGCAGGCGGTCAAGCTCGATCTGCGGGAGGCCACACCGCTGAGCGACGAGCCGACGGTGGACGAGGCCAGACGACTGCTCGACCGGCTCGGTCTGCCGCTGCCGACCAGTTTCACCGACCCGGACGTCGGCGACATCATCGACAGGGCACTGCGGGCGGAGGACCCCTACCGCAGGTGAGCGCCGTGTTTCGGCCGAGGGGGGAACGATGGACTACCGGGCCCTGGAACGGGCCGGCCGGCAAGAGGCCGCCGCCGAGCTGTTGCGGCATGCCGCAATGGAATTGGAGCAGATCGTTTCGGGCCGCCGTGCCCTGCGCGCGGTGCGTCATCCACTGGGCTTCATCTGCCTGCCGGTCCTCCGCGACGGTCCCCGGGGGGTCTGCGTCCATGTCTTCGGGGGCATGCCACAGCCGGAGCCGACCGTCCCTCAGGTGCACTCGCACAGCTGGGACTTGACGAGCACCGTGCTGTACGGGCGGCTCGGCAACCGGCGTATGCGCGTCCACGACGAGCCCGCGCAGCCCACCCACCGGGTGTTCGAGGTGCACAGCGATCCGTCGGGGGTCGACGACCTGCGGCCGACCGGGCGGCTGGTGCGCTGTCTGCCCGGCGCCGAACAGACGACCGCGCGAGGGCAGACCTACTCCCTTCCGGCGGGTGAATTCCACACCAGCGTGGTGCCGGGCGGCCGTCCGGCCGCCACCTTGGTACTGGGACGCACGCTGCCCGGCAGGGCGGACCTGTCCCTCGGCCCGTTGTCGGGCCCCGGCCACCGCATGGTCCGCAGGACGTGCGACGCGGCCCAGACCGCCCGGATCGCCCAAGCCGCCCTCAGGAGGATCCATGAGCCCGAACCGGAATCCCTTTCCTGACCCGTCGGCCGGTGACCCGTCGGCCGGTGACCCGTCGGCCGGCTTCGCCTCCGAGTGCCGTACGGCGGTGGCCGCGGCCGAGGAGGCCGGGGCGTTGCTGCGGTCCCGGTTCCCGGACGACTTCGCCGCGCGCCCGAAGGGCGAACACGGCGATGTCGTCACCGATCTGGACCTGATGGCCGAACGCCTCGTCGTGGACCGCATCCGGGAGCGCTTCCCGCACGACCGGATCCTCGCCGAGGAATCCGGGGAACTGCGCGGCGACGGCGGCGGCCGCACCTGGCTGGTCGATCCCCTCGACGGCAGCAACAACGTGGTGATCGGGCTGCCCGCCTACGTGGTCGGCATCGCCCTGTGCGTCGACGAGGCGTCGGTGGTGGGCGTCGTGCACGATCCGGTCACCGGACGCACCTGGTCGGCGCTGCGCGGCGGCGGCGCGCACGGGCCGCGCGGACGGCTCGCGGGCGTCGCGGGAGGCCGCCCGCTCTCGTCGGCGGGACCGTTGCTCGCCTGGACCCAGGGCCACGCGGTCGGCCGCGACGACCCTACGGCCCGCGCCCTGAGGCACACCCTGGAGAACCGGTCCAGACGGCTGCTCCAGCTGTGGGCGCCGCTGCTGACCTGGGCCATGCTGGCCCGCGGGGACATCGACGGGTTCGTGGGCTACCGCGCGGAGGCGATCGATCTGCCGGCCGGGGCGCTGCTGGCCCGCGAGGCGGGAGTGGCCGTCCGGCACCTGGACGGCCGTGAGTTCGGCGGCGGCTTCACCGGGCCCGACACCGAGCGCTCGTTCGTCGCGGGGCGGCCGGAGGTGCTGCCGCATCTGCTGGAGCTGGTGGCGATGTCCGGGGCCGTCGGGTACGGCGGGCCTTCGTACGTGCCGCGACGCTCCGTCCCGTAACCCCGCCTACGCCGTCAGCGTCAGCGCCACCACCGATGCCAGCACCGCGGTGACGGCCAGCACCGCACCCGTCCCCATCAGCCGCGCGACCGGCACTCGCACCCCGTACGCATGGCACCGCTCGTACCACAGCAGCGTCGCCAGCGAGGCCCATGGCGTCACCACCGGCCCCACGTTGGTGCCGATGAGCAGCGCGAGCAGCTGGTCGTGGTTGCCCACCGGGACGGCTGCCTCCCCGGCCAGGTAGACGGGGAGGTTGTTCAGTACGTTCGACAGGCCCCCGCCGACCGCGGCCGCCCGGAACAGGCCCAGGAGGCCGCCGTCATGGCCGACCGCCGAGGCCAGCAGATCGTGCAGCCCATTGACGTTGACCGTCTCCACGACCAGGAACATCCCGGGCACCATCACCAGCAGCCGCCACGGGACCAGCGACAGCCGCAGCGCAGAGCGGCGGCGCACCGCGAAGGCCGCCACGGCGACGGCCGCAGCCGTGGCGGACGCCACCCACAGCTCCACGTCGGCCAGGATCGCGATCAGGAAGCCGGCGCAGGCGAGCCCGCAGGCCCGGAACAGCACCGGGTCGGCGGGACGGTGCACCTCGGGAGGCCGGTAGCGGTCGGTGTTCCCCGCGCCCCGTACGTCTCCCGCGTCTCCCGCTTGTACGGCGTCCGCGCGGGCCGCTCCGGGGCCCGCGGCCGGGGCGCCGGGCTCCGGCAGGGCTCGCTCGATCCCGCTGTCGGCCCCGGCTCCGTCACGCTTTCCGCGCCGCCAGTAGAACAGCCACAGGCAGACCATGGTCACCGCGATGGCCGCCAGCTGCGGCGCCCACATCCGCGAGGCCAGGCCCAGCGGGGACAGCGCGACCCGGTCCGCGGCCAGCAGGTTCGTCAGATTGGAGACCGGCAGCAGCAGGCTCGCCGTGTTGGCCAGCCACACCGTGGTCATCGCCAGCGGCACCGCGGCGATGCCGACCCGCGAGGCGAGCGCCAGCATCACCGGGGTCAGCAGCACGGCGGTGGTGTCCAGGTTCAGGGCGATCGTGGTGACGGAGGCGAAGGCCACACAGAGCAGGAACAGGGCCGCGTAGCTGCCCCGCCCGGCCCGGGCGACGCGCGCCGCCACCACGTCGAAGACCTCCGCCTTGCTGGTCAGCTCGGCCAGCACGATCACCGTGCCCAGGAACGCCAGCAGCGGGGCGATCCGCGTCATCGCGTCACCCGCCGACGCGGTGGGCAGCAACCCCGTGGCCAGGCACAGCAGCCCGACCACCAGCAGGCCGATCGCCACCCGGTCCAGCACATGCAGACGCAGAAAGACACGCACGGAGGGAAGGGTCGCACATCTGTGCCCAGCTGTGACCAGGGGCTGTTCTTGAGCCGCTTTCCCGGCCGGGCCTCGTCGCCACAGAAGTCGGCACGGGAGTCGCCACATGAGTCGTCGTGAAAACGGTTCATACCGAGGCTCTCTCATTGCATCATGAATATATGGGGCGGCAGATCACCACGGGGGAAACCGGACCATTGGACTTCTTCGTCAGCTACTCTCCGGCCGACGAACGCTGGGCGTCCTGGATCGCGTGGACGCTGGAGGAGGCCGGGTACCGCACGGTCCTTCAGGCCTGGGACTTCGTGCCGGGCACCAACTTCGTCGACTTCATGGACCGCGGGGTCAGTGAGTCCGCGGCCGTGATCGCCGTACTGTCACGCAACTACGAGCGCTCCCGGTACGGCCGGATGGAGTGGCAGGCCGCGTTACGCGCCGACCCCGACGCCCCGGAGCGACGGCTCCTCACCGTGCGCGTCGAGGACATTCCGGTGGAGGGCCTGCTGGCCACCATCACCTACGTCGACCTGGTCCCCGTCACCGACCCGTCGGCCGCCCGGGAACTGCTCCTCACCAGGGTCCGTCAAGCCCTCGACGGCCGCGCCCGGCCCAGCCTGAGCCCCGGCTACCCGGGCGGGAACGGCCTCCCGGCGTCCGCGCCCGCGTCTCCGCCGGAGCCGACCGCTCCGCCGACGCCCGCCCGTCCGCTCGGAGGCCTCGGCTGGGCCGGCCGGCGCAGGCCCGCGGCACCGCCGTCGTACCCGCTGACCCGGGGGGACGTCGAGGCGCGCGAGGCGGTCACCGTGCTGCACCTGGCCGGGCCCGCCTTCGGCCGCGGGCAGGACCCCGCCGAGTTGCAGGCGGCGATCTGGGGCGACCTCGTCGAACTCACCGACGCCGGTGCCCCCGCCCCCGACCTGCTGGTGGTCACCGGCGACCTGACGGCCTCCGGCAGCCCGCGGGAGTTCGAGCAGGCGCTGGCCTTCCTCACCGGCCTGCGGGCGCTGCTCGGCCTCGAACCGCACCGGGTCGCCCTCGTGCCCGGCGGCCAGGACGTCAACCAGGCCGCCTGCCGGGCCTACTTCAGCACCTGCGAGGCCGACGAGATGCCGCCCCGGCCGCCGTACTGGCCCAAGTGGCGGCACTTCGCCCGGCTCTTCCAGGAGCTCTACCAGGGCCTCGACGCCGTCTTCGACAGCGACCAGCCGTGGACGCTCTTCCCCGTGCCCGAACTGCACACCGTCGTCGCGGGCCTGAACTCCTCGATGGCCTACAGCCACCGCCTCGACGACCAGTACGGCATGGTCGGCCCCGAGCAGGCCGCCTGGTTCGCCCAGGCGCTGCGCCCGTACGAGGACGAGGGGTGGCTGCGGATCGGCGTACTGCGCCATCCGCCCGGCACCGTCCGGACCGTTGCGGCCCGCGCCGGAGCCCCGGACGGTGCCGGCCCGCTGCGCGACACCGACGTGCTGACCCGGCTGACCGCGCCCCGGCTGCACCTGCTGCTGCACGGCCCGAGCGGCCCCGGTACGCAGCCGGTCCTCGCCACCGGGTCCGGTGAGGTGCAGGTGCTCGGCGCCGCCGGGCCGGGCCGGCACCGGTTGCTCCGCATCAGCCGTGACGGCCTGACGAGTTGGCAGGACCAGGGCCAGGGCCACGGGCAGGGCCAAGGTCAGGACCAGGGTCCGCAGCGCCGCCCGGTCGAGTGGCGGCGCGCCCACCGCGCGTTCGGGCCCGGCCCGGACGAGCCCACGGCTGCCGTGGGACCCGGTAGCGCCACGACGGACACTGCCGTGAACCCGGCCGGCCCGGACAGCGGCGATGGCGCGCCCGAGCCGGAGCTCCGCGCCGTGCAGTCCCCGGCCGAGGCGCTGCTGGCACGGGTCGCGGAGGTCTGCCGCACCCGCCACGAGGGCGCCCAGATCCGCCCGGTGGCCGGACCGGTGCCCCAACTGCTCGTCACCTGGACCCAGTCGGGCTTCGTCCGGCAGCAGCGGGTGGCCGTGCACACCGGCACCCCCACCGCACAGGACGTCGAGCGCTTCGTCGCCCTCGTGCACGCCGCGGACTCCGAGACCGAGGCCGAACTCGTCCACGACGGCCCGCCGCCCGCCCGCGACCTGCGCGACCTGGCCCGCCGCAGGGGCGTACGAGTACGCAGCTTCACCGAGTTCCAGGGCCTGCTCGATCTGCGCGGCTACGTCGGCGCACAGAGCGAGCGACTGCGCACCGACCCTCGCTACCCCCCGGACATGTACCTGCCGCAGCGGTACCGGGAGGTGGAACGCCTCGGTGCCGAGGACCGCGACGGACTGGTCGACGACATGCTCCGGCTGCTCGACTCCGACCAGGGCCGCTTCCTGCTGCTGCTCGGCGACTTCGGGCACGGCAAGACCTTCGCGCTGCGCGAGCTGGCCCGCCGCATCCCGGCCGAACTGCCGCACCTGGTCCCGCTGCTCGTGGAACTGAACGCGCTGGACCGCGCCTACTCCTTCGAGGGACTGGTCGCCGCCCACCTCGCCGCCCACGGCGTCGACAACATCGACCTGCGCGCCTTCCGCTACATGCTCCAGCAGGGCCGGATCGTGCTGCTCTTCGACGGCTTCGACGAACTGGTCACCCAGGTCAGCTACGACCGCGCCGCCGAACGCCTCCAGGTGCTGCTGGACTCCGCCGTGGACAACGCCAAGATCGTGGTCAGCAGCCGCACCCAGCACTTCCGCTCCCAGGGGCAGGTGCTGACCGCGCTCGGCGAACGCGTCGGCCTGCTCCCCCAGCGCCGGGTGCTGGCCGTCCAGGAGTTCACCCCCCAGCAGATCCGCGCCTATCTGGTCAACCGCTACGACGGCGACGAACGCGCCGCCGACCGCCGCGTACGGCTCCTGGACGCCATCCCCGATCTGCTCGCCCTGTGCCGCAACCCCCGGCTGCTCGGCTTCGTCGCCGACCTCGACGACGACCAGCTGCGCGCCGTCGCCGGAGCCGGCCGCGCGCTCAGCCCCGCCGGGCTCTACCAGGAGGTGCTCACCGCCTGGCTGCGCTTCGAAGCGCACCGCGGCACCGGCGGCCCCGGCCGCGCGCCCGGACTCAGCCTGGACCAGTTGTGGAACGCGGTCACCGCGCTCGCCCTGCGGCTGTGGGAGAGCGGCCAGGACTCCCTGCGGCTCGACGAGCTCACCGACGTGGCCGAGACCCTGACCGGACTCGCCGACAGCCGGCTGTCCGTGCCGCAGGCCGCGCACGCCGTCGGCTCCGGGAGCCTGCTGGTCCGCAGCGAGGACGGCGTGTTCCGGTTCATCCACGGCTCGGTGGTGGAGTGGCTGATCGCCCGCGAGTGCGCCCGACGGCTGGCCGCCGACGACACCACACTGCTGGCACGCCGCCAACTGAGCCGACTGGCCGTCGAGTTCCTGTGCGACCTCGCCGACCACCGGGTCTGCCAGGAGTGGGCCGAGAGCGCGCTGAGCGCCGCCGCGGGGGACGACCCGGAGCTGACCGTGCGGGGCGGGGAGACCGCCCGCGCCAACGCCGTGAAGATCCTCACCCGGCTCCGGGTCCCCTCCCACACCGACCTGCGCGGCGCCGCCCTGGCCGGGGAGGACCTCTCCTACCGCGACTTCTCCGGCGTCGACCTCACCCGCGCCGACCTCACCGACGCCCGGCTCGTCGGCGCCAACCTCTCCGGCGCCGTGCTGCGCCACGCCCGGCTGACCGGGGCGTGGCTCGACGGCGCCGACCTGACCGGTGCCGATCTCCGCGGCGCGGATCTGCGGCGGGCCCGGCTGATCCGGACCGACCTGACCGGCGCCCAGGTGGAGGGCGGCCGGTGGCGGCGGGCGGCACTCGTCTCGGCGACCACCGGGCCCGGCCTGCCGGACACTCCCGAACTGGCCGCCGCCGCCATCGCCCCCGGCATGACCGTCGACTCCGGCTTCCGGCCCTCCGCGGTCGGTGTGCCCTACGGGTTCGACATGCGTACCAGCCGGCTGCCCGAGCCCATCTCGTACAGTCCCGACGGCGAACTCCTCGCCGTGGGCAGCGAGGACGGCGGAGTGCTGGTGTGCGACGCCGTCACCGGCACCGCCCTGCGCACCCTTCAGGGCCACACCGGCCGGGTCTACGCGGTCAAGTTCCGTGAGCGGGTGCTGGCCACGGGCAGCGCCGACGGCACCGTACGCCTGTGGGACCCGGTCTCCGGACGGTGCCGGCACGGCTTGCGGATCCACCCCGGCGGAGTCTGGCCGGTCGTCCTCGACGCCGACGGCTCGCTGCTGGCCACCGGCGACGCCGACGGCGTGGTCACCCTGTGGGACACCGCCTCCGGCATGCCGCTGCACCGGCTGCCGGGCCACGCGGCCCCCGTCTACACGGTGGCCTTCGGACCGGACGGCACCACCCTCGTCACCGGGGACGCCTCCGCCGCCGTACGGCTGTGGGACATCACCACCGGACGGCCGCTCGGTGAACTGCCGGGCCACCGGGGCGCGGTGTTCCGGGCCCGGTTCAGTCCCGACGGCCGCCTGCTCGCCACCGGAGACATGGGCGACGGGCAGGGGGCCGGCACGGTCCGGGTGTGGGACGTCACCGAGCGGCGGGTGCTGCACGAGTTCACGGGCCACCCGGGCCGCGTCTACACCCTGGACTTCCACCCCGGCGGCAGGTTCCTGGTGAGCGGCGACACCGAAGGGGACGTACGGCTGTGGGACCTGGCCGCGGGCGGCCCAGCCGGGCTGCTCGGCGGCTGCCGCGGCGCCGTGTACCAGGTGCTGTTCGACCCCGACGGGACGCTCCTCGCCGCCGGGGACAGCGCCGGAGTGGTCCGGCTGTGGCGGATCGACCCGGACGCCGACCCGGTGTCCGGCGGCACGCCCGTCGCCGTGCCGCTGAGCCGGCAGCCCTCGGAACACCGCGGCTCGGTCTGGGTGTGCAAGTTCCGTCCGGGCGCCGACGCGCCCGCCCTGGAGTCCGGCTCACTGCTGGTGACCGGCGGCAACGACGGCGTCGTACGGATCTGGGACCCGGCCACCGGCCAGGGCAGACGCATCCTGCGCGGCCACGGACGGCGCATCGGCACCGTGTCGTTCAGCGCCGACGGTTCGATGCTGGCGGCCGGCGGCAACGACGGCGTCGTCGGCGTGTGGCACGCCACCTCCGGGCGGCGGCTGCGCGAACTCACCGGCCAGGGCGACCGCCTGGTCTCGGCGGTGTTCAGCCCCGGCGGCACCCTGCTGGGCACCGCGAGCAGCGACGGCGACATGTACCTGTGGAACGCCGCCACCGGCGAGTACCAGCGCGAGATGGACGTCGAGACGGACCACGTGTGGGCGGAGGCGTTCAGCCCCGACGGCGAACTGCTGGCCACCGCCAACGACGACGACACCGTACGGCTCTGGTACCGGGCCACCGGCGCACACGTCACCACCATCGGCGAGCACTTCGGCCGGGTCCGCTCGATCGCCTTCCGCTCCGACGGCGCGGTCCTGGCCACCGGCTGCGACGACCGCAAGGTGCGGATCTGGGACATGGCCGACCGCCGCGTCACCGCCGTCCTCGACGGACACACCGACCGGGTGTACGCCGTGGCGTTCGCACCCGACGGGTCCTGGCTGGCCAGCGCCTCCTGGGACGGGCACGCCGTGATCTGGCAGGACGGCGCGGCCGCGCACCGGCTGACCGGCCACACCGGCAAGCTGTGGACGGCCGCGGCCCACCCCATGCGCCCCCTGCTGGCGACGGCCGGCGACGACCGGACGGTACGCCTGTGGGACGCGCACACCGGCCGTGAGACCGCCGCCCTGAGCGGCCACACCGGCCGGGTGCTGGCGGTGGCCTTCAGCCCCGACGGCTCCCTGCTGGCCAGTGGTGGCGAGGACGGCACGGTACGGCTCTGGAACGTCCCCGCCGACGCCCCCGCCACCCTGCGCGCCACCCTGGTCGGGATGCCCGGCGGCTGGGCCGCGCTGTCGCCGTCCGGCGGCTACAAGTACGAGGGCGACGTCACGGGCGAGTTCTGGCACGTGCTCGGCATGTGCCGCTTCGAACCCGGCGAACTCGACGGCAACCTGCCGGGCGTGCGGCACATACCGCTGGAGGAGCCGCTGGGGTGAGGCGAGTCCGGCTTCCCGTCGCGGCTAGCCGAGCGCGGCCTGGATGATCCGGTCGACCACCGGGTTCCCCTCCTCGGACTTCGCGTTGGTCGCGTTGACCGAGTACACGAGGGTGAAGGACAGGTTCTCCGTGGCGCCGATGCCCGTGCTGTAGCCCGGGCGGGCGCCCGTCTTGAACCACAGCTCGCGGCCGTTCGGGAGCTTCTGCAGCGTCAGGCCCGCGCTCATCGTCGCGCCAGGGGCGTCCGCCACCGTGAGCATCTCCTTCTTCAGTAGCGGTTTCGGCACGACCTCTCCGCTGAACAGCGCGACCAGGAACCGTTCCAGGTCCGCCGTGGTCGAGATCATGTCGCCCGCGGCCCACCGGTCGGACATGTTCCACTCCGTGGCGTCGACCAGGCGTCCATCCGCGAGGAACTGGTAGCCGCGGTTGTGCGGGCCGTGGATACGGGGGTCCGGGCCGCCGGGGAAGGAGGTGTCCTCCATACCGACCGGCTTCAGCACACGCACGTACGCCTGATGCTCGTACGAGTCGTCCGTCAGCCGCTCGATCAGCATGCCGAGGACGGTGTAGTCGATGTTCTGGTACTTCTGCTTGTCCCCCGGGCCGAAGGCGGGGCCCTTGGCGACCGACGAGGCCACGACCTCCTCGGGAGCCAGGGTGACATAGCGGTTGTCGTAGCCCTCGCCGTCGACCGGGCCGAGGTCTCTGCCCGGCTTCAGCCCGCTCGTGAAGGTCAGCAGGTTTCGCACGGTGACGGGCTCCTCGAAGGCGTCGGGGAGGAGGCCCGGAAGGTACGTCTCCACGTCCTCGTCCAAGTCCACGCGCCCCTCGGCGGCAAGCTGAAGCACCATTGCCGCGGTCACCACCTTGGTCGTGGAGCCGGTACGGAAGCGTCCGTTCTCCAGGGCGGGGCGGTTCGTCGTCAGGTCGCGGCCCCCGGCGCTGCCCCGCCAGGTGCCGGCGGTGCCGCCGACCCGGACGAGCGCGGCCGTCGCGTGGTCGTCCGGCAGCTCGGAGATCGCGTCGCAGAGCGCGGTGGGGTTCGGGCCCGTGGTGTCGCAGCGTGCCGGCGGTCGGTGCAATGGGGAGGCGGCGGCCACCGTGGGGCCGGCCGCCACGCCCAGGGCGAGGACGGAGGCGAGGACGACGGCTGAGCGCGTACGAGGGGGCATCGGCAACTCCTGTGCAGGGAACGGGTGTTGCCGCTGATCGTGCTGTGGGGTACGCGTCTCGCGGATCGTCACTGAGGAGGGCGCGGTCCCCGGAGTCGGTCCTGGGGCTGCCCCTAGGGGGCCTGTTCCTCATGCCTTCCGACCGGCCGCCTACGTCGCGCGCAGTGCGCACAACATGTCGATGCGGTTCGTCGTGATCGAGTCGACTCCCGCGTCCAGCAGCCGACGCATCGATCGGCGGGTGTCGGGGGTCCACACCGACAGCAGATAGCCGTCCCGGTGCACGCGGGCGGCCAGCTCCCGGGTCACCAGCCCGAAGCGGTAGTTGAGCCAGCGCGGGCGGATGGCGTCGAGGAGCGCCGGGCGCGGTGGGGCGAGTGTCGTCCAGGTCAGGGCGATCTCGGCGGAAGGGGCGGCGGCGCGCACGGCGAGCATCGTGTCGGCGCCCGCGCAGTAGTAGACCCGCTCCTCGGCCCCGCACTCCCGGACGACGTCCACGATCCGCCGTACCGCCCGGGGGTCGGCCGCGCCCGGGAGGTCGATCATCAGCCGGGTGTCCCCGGCGGCGTGCAGCGCGTCCGCCAGCGTCGGCACCCCGCCGCCGGTGAGCCCGCGCACCTCCGCCGAGGACAGCGAGACCAGCGGTCGGTCCTGCTCCCACAGCCGCTTCAGGGTCGCGTCGTGCAGCAGGACGGGCATGCCGTCCCGGGTCAGCCGTACGTCGATCTCCACCGCGTCCGCGCCCGCCTGGAGCGCGGAGTGCAGGGAGGCGATCGTGTTCTCGCGGGCACGGTAGGGGTGGCCGCGATGGGCCACGGCTGTCACGGTGCGCATGGGCTCCATTGTGCTGGCCCGGGGCCCCGGCAGCAGTGCCGGAGCCCGGGGATCTCAGGGAGTGAGCCAGGCCGAGGTGTACGTGTCGATCTCGGCCGCGATCCGCGCCTTGCCCGCGTCGTCCAGGAAGGACGCCTCCACCGCGTTCTTGGCGAGCGCGGCCAGCCCCTGCTCGTCGAGGTCGAGGAGGCGGGCGGCGACGGCGTACTCGCTGTTGAGGTCCGTGCCGAACATCGGCGGGTCGTCGGAGTTGATGGTGACCAGGACCCCGGCCCGCACGAACTCCTTGATCGGGTGTTCGTCGAGCGTGCGGACCGCACGGGTGGCGATGTTGGAGGTTGGGCAGACCTCCAGGGCGATGCGCTGCTCGGCGAGGTGGGCGAGGAGCTTCGGGTCCTTCGCGGCGCTGGTGCCGTGCCCGATGCGCTCCGCGCGCAGCTCGGTCAGGGCGTCCCAGATCGTCTGGGGGCCGGTGGTCTCGCCGGCGTGCGGCACGGAACGCAGTCCGGCGGCGATGGCCTGGTCGAAGAACGGCTTGAACTGCGGCCGCGGTACGCCGATCTCGGGCCCCCCGAGCCCGAACGAGACCAGGCCCTCCGGGCGCAGCCCGTCGGTCGTGGCCAGCCGGGTCGTCTCCTCGGCGGAGGCCAGGCCCGCCTCTCCGGGAATGTCGAAGCACCAGCGCAGTACGGTCCCGAAGTCGGCCTCGGCCGCCTTCCGGGCGTCCTCGATCGCGTCCATGAAGGCGTGCGCGTCGATACCGCGGCTGGTGGAGGAGTACGGCGTGATGGTCAGCTCGGCGTAGCGCACCTGCTGCCGGGCCATGTCCCGGGCGACCTCGTACGTGAGCAGCCGGACGTCCTCGGGGGTGCGGATGAGGTCCACCACGGACAGGTACACGTCGATGAAGTGGGCGAAGTCCGTGAACGTGAAGTAGTCCGCGAGGGCCTCGGGGTCGGTGGGGACCTTGGAGTCGGGGTGCCGGGCGGCCAGTTCCGAGACGATGCGCGGGGAGGCGGAGCCGACGTGGTGCACGTGCAGTTCGGCCTTCGGGAGACCGGCGATGAAGGCGTGCAGATCGCGGGCGGCGGCGCCGACGGCGCCGGTCGGGCCCTGCGGTACGGCGTGGCGGTCGGTCAAGGTTCCTCCCCGGGAACGGCGCCCCAGGACCGTGGTCGGGGACGCGGGTGATCGGCTGATCGATGACTCAGGGATCATCGTAGGCGGCGGCCCGTGCGAGACGGACGTGGGCCGTAGCATGACGGAACGTACGACAGAGGGGATCCCGCGCATGTCCGACGAGGCGCGCACGCCGCAGATGCCGGACACCCCCGGCCAGGACCCCTGGGCTGCCCCGGAGAACCGTCCCCTGGCCGGACCTCTGCCTCCGGAGAACGCGGCGCCGGCTTCTCCCGCTGCTCCTGGCACCGGTCCCGGTCCCGCTCCTGGCACCGGTCCCGCTCCTGGCACCGGTCCCGCTCCCGGCACCGGTCCCGCTCCCGGCACCGGTCCCGGTCCCGGCACCGGTCCCGCTCCCGAGCCGCAGGACGCCGTCCCGGCGCCCGGGGTCCGGCTCGACAAGCCGCCCGCCCCCGCGCCGAACCCGTGGGCACCGCCCGCGGACACCGTGTCGCCGGCGAGCACGCCCCCGGTACCGCCCTCCGCGCACGACCCGCAGACGTACACGTACGGCCCCCCCGCGGGCTCCCCGATACCCCCGGCC
>NZ_VMNX01000250.1 GCF_009377235.1 Streptomyces acidicola | reverse complement strand
CGTCCAGACCGCCGACCACTGACGGTCCCACCGACCGAACCAGGGCCCGCCGAGTAGTTCGGCGGGCCCTGGTTCGGTCGGTGGGACCGTCAGTGGTCGGCGGTCTGGACGGGGCCGCCGGGGGTGGCCTCGGTGTCCGGGCCCTTCGTGGCCTCCACCTCGCGGTAGATGTCCGGCTCGAGGTAGATGACGCGGGCGATCGGGACGGACTCGCGGACGCGGGCCTCGGCGGCGTTGATGGCGGTGGCGACCTCGGCGGCGGTGTCGTCGTGCTGGACGGCGACCTTGGCGGCGACCAGGAGCTCCTCGGGGCCGAGGTGGAGCGTGCGCATGTGAATGATGCCCGTGACGGTGTCGCCGTCGACGAGGGCCTTCTCGATCTTCGCGACCTCTTCGGCGCCCGCGGCCTCGCCGAGCAGCAGCGACTTGGTCTCCAGGGCCAGGACGACCGCGATCAGGATGAGCAGGATGCCGATCAGGAGCGTGCCGATGCCGTCCCAGACGCCGTCGCCGGTGAGCAGGGCGAGGCCCACGCCGCCCAGCGCCAGGATGAGGCCGACCAGTGCGCCGAGGTCCTCCAGGAGGACGACGGGCAGCTCGGGGGCCTTGGCGTGGCGGATGAAGTCCTTCCAGGACTTGTTGCCGCGCAGGGCGTTGGACTCCTTGATGGCGGTGCGGAAGGAGAGTGACTCCGCGATGATCGCGAAGACGAGGACGCCGACCGGCCAGTACCAGTTGTCCAGTTCGTGCGGGTGCAGGATCTTCTGGTAGCCCTCGTAGAGGGCGAACATGCCGCCGACCGAGAACAGGATGATGGAGACGAGGAAGGCGTAGATGTAGCGCTCGCGGCCGTAGCCGAACGGGTGCTGCGGGGTCGCCTCGCGCTGTGCCTTCTTGCCGCCGACGAGCAGCAGGGCCTGGTTGCCGGAGTCGGCCAGCGAGTGCACCCCCTCGGCGAGCATCGAGGACGATCCGCTGAAGGCGAACGCCACGAACTTCGATACCGCGATCGCGAGGTTGGCGCCGAGTGCCGCCACGATCGCTTTGGTGCCGCCTGACGCACTCATGTGTCCGGGATGTCCCTTCGTCTACGCTTTTGTCTATCGTCTTTGTCCGTCGCCGGCCGGGCTTTGCCCGCCTTTTGCAGTGGGCATTGTTGCAGCCCGGTCCGACGTCGGTGTGCCAGGTTTCCGTTCCGATGCCATTCAGGCGTTCGCCGACGCCTTCCGGCTGATCGTCAGGCGACCACTGTGGCGCGGAAGACCGTGCCGGCTCCGGACACCTGGGCCTTTTCGCCGGCCGGTACGAAGACGGACTCACCGGGACGGAGCGGATGTTCGCCTGCCTGTACGGAACCCGCCGTGCACAGCAGAACCTGCGGGGTCTCGCGCGTCAGGTCGTGGGCGGCTGAGCCCTCGGGGAGGACGTAGCGGGAGAGACGGAACTCGTCGATGGGGGTCTCGTAGACCTCCTCGCCGTCCGGGGACGCCTCGGGGCGCAGGACGCCCGGGTCGCCGGCCTCGAAGCGGACGATGCGCAGGAGTTCGGGGACGTCGACGTGCTTGGGGGTCAGGCCGCAGCGCAGGACGTTGTCCGAGTTGGCCATGATCTCGACGCCGAGGCCGTTCAGGTACGCGTGCGGGACGCCCGCGCCGAGGAACAGGGCCTCGCCGGGCTGGAGTCGGACGTGGTTGAGCAGCATGGCGGCGATGACGCCGGGGTCGCCCGGGTAGTGGTGGGCGAGGTCGGCGTACGGGGTGTAGGCGCCGCCGAGGCGTTCGCAGGCGGCCGCGGTCTCGTGGACCGTCCGGGCCATGTCCTCGGGGTCGGCCGACAGCACGGCCGTCAGCACCTCACGCAGGGCGGCCTCTTCGGGGTGGGCGTGCAGCAGGTCGACGTACGGCTTCAGGGAGTCGACGTCGAGGCCCGCGAGCAGGTCGGCGGCCTGCGTGGGGTCCCGGAAGCCGCACAGGCCGTCGAACTCCGTGAGGGCACAGATCAGTTCGGGCTTGTGGTTGGCGTCCTTGTAGTTACGGTGGCCGGCGTCCACGGGGATGCCGCGGCGCTCCTCGTCGTCGTACCCCTCCTGCGCCTGCTGGAGGTTGGGGTGCACCTGGAGGGAGAGGGGTGCGCCGGCGGCGAGGATCTTCAGGAGGAAGGGGAGGCGGGGGCCGAACTTGGCGACCGTTCGCTCCCCCAGCTCCCGCTCCGGGGCCCCGTCGATCACCTCGGTGAGGGGGCCGCGTGCGGTGTGTGAGGGCGCGCCGGGGTGGGCGCCCATCCACATCTCCGCCTGCGGTTCGCCGGTCGGCTCCACGCCCAGGAGGTGCGGTATGGCGGTGGTGGAGCCCCAGGCGTAGGGGCGGATGGTGTTGTTGAGGCGGTCCATGGTTCCTTTTGTCTCCGGTGCGTACGCGGCTCGGCCCCGGTGCTGGTCACGGGGTGCGAGCCCACTTCACGTCGCTGAGGCGAGCGCCAGGTAAACGGCGGCGAAATCCGTGACGGCGATCAGCTCCGCGAGGGTCTCCAGGTCGCCGCCCTGTTCGGGTTCCAGTTCGCTGATCGCGGTGTCGTGGCTGAGGGCCAGTTCGCGGGCGGCCGGGGCTGCGGTGAGGGCGCCGCCCGCGCGGTCGCGCAGCAGCACCACGCGCGCGTGGAGGGCGGCCTGCTCCTCGACGCGGTCGCGGAAGAAGTCGTCGGGGTCGGCGCCCGCGGCCAGGGCGCCGGAGAGCAGGACCGTGTGCGAGAGGAGCGCCTCCGGCAGATGGGCGGCCAGGGCGGGGCGGCCCGCGAGCTCGGCCAGCGCGGCGGCGAAACGGCGCCCCACAGGGCCTGAGGAAAGGCCCTCGGTCCAGATCAGCGGGAGGGACTCGGCGAGCTCGGCGGCGAGGGTCTTGGCGGGGTTGCTGTAGGTGGCGATGGCCGGTCCGCAGCGCTGGGCGACGTGGTCGAGGCGGTCGGCGACCTTCTCCAGGCCGTCGGGGGGTGCCGTGATCAGTCCGGTGCGGTCGAGCAGCGCGAGCATCGGGGTGAGCAGCGCCCACAGGAGGCCGGGCGCGGTGGCCGCCGGAGGTTCGTCCTGTTCGTACGGGGCGGTCGCCATGGGGACGAAGAGGCCGTAGACGCCTTCCACCGCATCGGCGATGGGGGTGTGGGCGGGGGCCACGGCGACGACCGTGCAACCGCGGCGGTAGGCCTGGTCCACGAGGAGTGAGAGGCCTGGTTCGGTGCCGTCGGCAGTGGCGACCAGAAGGAGGTCGAGGGACCCCACCCAGCCGGGGAGCTCCCAGCGGAGGGCGCCCGCGGCGGGGGCCACACCGGTCGGATGCAGCCGGGTGACGGGGCAGCCGGAGCCGGCCAGGGTGCCGAGGAGGTCGGCGACGCCCGCGGACGCGGTGCCGGGCCCCGCGATCAGGACCGCGCGGGGGCGGCCGTCGGGCTTCAGGTTGGGGATGCCGGCCTCGGTCGCGAGGCGGACGGCGGTGCGGACCCTGGCACCGGCCTCGGCGGCTCCCCGGAGCAGGCCGCGATGGTCCGCCTCCGCCAGGGCGTCGGGGGTGTCGAGCAACGATTCGTCGAGCATGGGCGGCAGCCTCCGATCGCCGGTTGCCCTTGGTTCCCTTGTCGCCGGGTTCTCTGCGGCGTACCCGCTTCCGGGCCCGGGTGTTACTCGGGGCGGCGGGCCTCGTCGACGAGGAGTACGGGGATGCCGTCCCGTACGGGGTAGGCGAGGCCGCAGTCCTGGCCCGTGCAGACCAGCTCGGTGTCCTCCTCCTTGAGGGGGGCATGGCATGCCGGGCAGGCGAGGATCTCCAGGAGGCCGGCTTCGAGCGGCATGGGCGTGTCCTTCCGAACGTGGATGCGGCCTGGTCAGCGTACCGCTGCGCGGGGCCTGGTGCCGGAGGGTGGCCGAGGGGGTACGGGGCGCCCGTTGTGGGCACCCCGCCACCCCTCGAACTCCCCCAAGTTCTCGGCTTCGGTCGAGCAGGGGGACCTCCATGACGGGCCCGGGAACTCAGCCCCTGATGATCGTCAGGGCCTCGTCCCGGACCTTCGCCACCGTCGTCTCGTCGCGGGCCTCGGCGTTCAGGCGCAGGAGGGGCTCCGTGTTGGAGGGCCGTACGTTGAACCACCAGTCCGTCGTGGAGACGGTCAGGCCGTCCAGTTCGTCGAGCTCGACGCCCTCGCGGCCCTCGTAGGCGGCCTTGAGGGCGGCGATGCGGCCCGCCTGGTCGTCCACCGTGGAGTTGATCTCGCCGGAGCCCGCGTAGCGGTCGTACTGGGCGACCAGGCCCGAGAGGGGGCCGTCCTGACCGCCCAGGGTCGCCAGGACGTGGAGGGCGGCCAGCATGCCCGTGTCGGCGTTCCAGAAGTCGGCGAAGTAGTAGTGCGCGGAGTGCTCGCCGCCGAAGATCGCGCCTGTGCGTGCCATCTCGGCCTTGATGAAGGAGTGGCCCACGCGCGTGCGTACCGGTGTGCCGCCGTTCTCCTTGACGACCTCCGGTACCGACCACGACGTGATCAGGTTGTGGATGACCGTGCCCTTGCCGCCGTGCTTGGCGAGTTCGCGGGAGGCGACGAGCGCGGTGACGGCGGACGGCGAGACCGGGTCGCCGTGCTCGTCGACGACGAAGCAGCGGTCGGCGTCGCCGTCGAAGGCGATGCCGAGGTCTGCGCCCTCCTCACGGACGCGCTTCTGGAGGTCGACGATGTTCGCCGGGTCCAGGGGGTTCGCCTCGTGGTTCGGGAAGGTGCCGTCCAGTTCGAAGTACATCGGGACGAGGTCGAGGGCCAGGCCCGCGAAGACCGTGGGCACCGTGTGCCCGCCCATGCCGTTGCCCGCGTCGACGACGACCTTCAGGGGACGGATGGCGGTCAGGTCGACGAGGGAACGGAGGTGGGCCGCGTAGTCCTCCAGCGTGTCGCGCTGCGTGATCGTCCCCGGGGTCGCGGCGGGCTCCGGCGCGCCCGACTCGCTCCACTGCTCGACCAGCTCGCGGATGTCGGACAGGCCCGTGTCCTGGCCGACCGGGGCGGCGCCCGCGCGGCACATCTTGATGCCGTTGTACTGCGCGGGGTTGTGGGAGGCCGTGAACATCGCCCCGGGCAGGTTCAGCGCGCCCGACGCGTAGTACAGCTGGTCCGTCGAGCACAGGCCGATCTCGGTGACGTCGACGCCGCGCGCCGCCGCCCCGCGCGCGAAGGCCCGTGACAGGCCGGGCGACGAGGGCCGCATGTCGTGGCCGATGACGATGGCGTCCGCGCCGGTCACCTGGACGAAGGCCGCGCCGAAGAGCTCGGCCAGCGGTTCGTCCCACTGGTCCGGGACCACTCCGCGTACGTCGTACGCCTTCACGATCGTCGACAGATCAGCAGCCACGGCCTACCCTCCTGAAGTCCTCATCGGTCACCTCAAACTACCCGCCCGAGGTGACAGTCGGCTGTGCGACGTCTGTGGATGCGTAACGACTTCGTTCCGTGTTCTTCCACGGGTCACCCAAGCGCTTCTCCCGGGCAAGTGGACGTCCCGCACATCGCTCACGGGAGCATCCAGTCCAGTACGGGCGTGCTCTGCCCCACCACGATGAGACACATCACCAGGAGCAGTCCGAGGCTCCACGGCAGCACCTTGCGCAGCAGGTCGCCCTCGCGGCCCGCGAGCCCGACCGCCGCGCAGGCGATGGTCAGGTTCTGCGGCGAGATCATCTTGCCGAGCACACCGCCGGAGCTGTTGGCGGCGGCGAGCAGTTCGGGCGAGAGCCCCGACTCCCGTGCCGCGCTCACCTGGAGGGCGCCGAAGAGGGCGTTGGCCGAGGTGTCCGATCCGGAGACCGCGACGCCGAACCAGCCGAGGACCGGTGACAGGAAGGCGAGTCCGGCGCCGGCCGCCGCCACGAAGTGGCCGATCGTGGCGGCCTGTCCGGAGAGGTTCATGACGTACGCGAGGCCGAGCACGGAGGTCACCGTGAGGATCGCGAACCGCAGTTCGTATACGGTCGCCACCCACTCCTTGACCGCCACGCGCGCGTGGACCCCCAGTACGGCAGCCGTGCACACTCCGGCCAGGAGCACGAGGGTGCCTCCGGTCGACACGATGGGCCAGGTGAAGATGTTGCCGCCGACCGGGTCCCCGTCCGGGTTCGCGACGTCGAGGAACGGCCAGTCGAAGGTACGGGTCGCCCCGGCCAGCCAGTCCTTCACGACAGGGATCTGGGCGATGGAGAAGATGGCGACGATGAGCGCGTACGGCGCGTAGGCGCGCACGACCTCGCGCCGCGGGTCCTCCTCGTCCAGGTCCTCGCTGCGGGCGCCGGTCAGAACGGCCGCCCGTACGGGTTCGGCGGCGGGCCTGCGCGCCTGGGGTACGGCGACCAGGGCGGCCGCGCCCAGCAGGGCCGCCCCGATGTCGGCGAGTTGCGCGGAGACGTAGTTGGACGCGACGAACTGACCGACGGCGAAGGCGGTTCCGCACACCACGGCGGGTATCCAGGTCTCGCGCAGCCCGCGCCGTCCGTCGACCAGGCCGACCAGCACCAGGGGCACCACGAGGGCCAGCAGCGGCGTCTGACGGCCCACCACGGACGCCACGGTGTCCAGGGGCAGTTCGGTGACCTGGGCGAGAGTGACGACGGGCGTGCCCATGGCGCCGAACGCGACCGGCGCGGTGTTCGCGACCAGCGCGACCACGGCGGCCCGCACCGGTTCGAAGCCGAGCGCCACGAGCATCACCGCGCAGATGGCGACCGGCGCGCCGAAGCCCGCGAGGGCTTCCAGGAGCGCGCCGAAGCAGAAAGCCACGACGAGCGCCTGGATGCGCGGGTCGTCGGAGAGCCGCCCGAACGACCGGCGCAGGATGTCGAAGTGCTGGGTGTGGACGGTCATCCGGTACACCCAGAGGGCGTTGACGACGATCCACATGATCGGGAACAGACCGAAGGCGGCGCCCTGTGCGGCGCCGGAGAGTGTCTGGCCGAACGGCATGCCGTACGCGAGCCACGCCACGAGCGCGGCCGCCGCGAGGCCGATCAGGCCCGCATGGTGGGCCTTCATCCGTACGCCGCCGAGCAGGACTAGGACGAGGACGAGCGGCAGGGTCGCGATGAGTGCGGACAGGCCGAGCGAGTCGGCCACGGGTTCCAGTTCCTGGACGTACACGGGCGCCTCCCCGGATTCCGCGATGCGGAAAGCGATGTCTCACCGGTACCCGGAATGGTCGTGTCCGTGACAAGCAGACGTCAATGCGCATGCACCGCTCGGTCAAATCCACACTCGGGAAGCACAACTACGGAACAACGAAACAGGCGTCGGGCGAAGGGAGTTCAGAAGATCCCGCTCGTGGGGAACCCGGCTGCCCAAGAGCCCGGAGCGTGGAGAATCCCGGCCTCCGGAAGCATCGGGGAGAGGAGGGTCCGGCCTCCCGGAAGCGTCCGGGAGCGGAGGGCCCGTCAGTTGTCCGGAGACCTCAGCACCCGCAGGTGACCCCGGCGGGCGACCTCCATCGGGTCCGCCGCGCGACCGCTGCCGCCGGCCTCCGCGGCACGCTGCTGCGGCCTGGCGGCCTCGCGCACGGCGTTGGCCAGCGCTTCCAGATCGTCACCGCTGGGCCGGGCCGGAGCGGAGCCGTCGAGGAGACGGACGACCTCCCAGCCGCGGGGGGCGGTGAGGCGCTCGGAGTGCTCGGCGCACAGGTCGTAGCAGTGGGGCTCGGCGTAGGTGGCGAGCGGGCCGAGGACCGCGGTCGAGTCGGCATAGACGTACGTCAGCGTCGCGACGGCAGGCCGGCCGCAAGCGGTGCGCGAACAGCGACGTACAGGGCTCACGACGTTGGACGGTACCGCACTCTTGAGCGGGCTGCGACGACTCTCCACCAGGTCACTCCACCGTGTCGCGTTGTGAAACGCCCCACACGCCCCACTGGACACCCCATTCTGACCTGGGCGGAGACGCGCGTCCAGAATGCCGAACAACTCGCAAACCGATCACAAGTCGCCCCAAACTCTGTCAATTGCCATGAGGTTGGCGGTCCTGGAGGGATGCGGAATCGAGCCCAACCTTGGCTGGAATGGTCATCTGCCGACATGCCGTACGGCGTCCACAAGGGCTCGACGCGTTCCCTGCCGGGCCCCGCGTGGGCGTCGGGCACCCGCCCCGGCCGCGGACTACGCTTCGTAGGTGATGGACAACCCCGTACCGCCCCGTGCCGCCGCACCCGGGCCCCGCCGCCGTGACCGGCACGGCAGGGGCATGCGTGGCCCCGTCGCGCCGCCCCAGGTGCCTCTCGCGGCGAGCCGCGCCGAGGTGTTCGCGGACCTCGTGCAGGACTCCGTGGAGCGCCTCGAACGGCGCTGGCCGCAGCTCGCCGACATCGACTTCCTGGTTCTCCAGGTGCCACGCCTCGACGGACCGCGCGGGGCCGCCTGGAGCGACGAGGCGGTGCCGCTGGGGGGAACGGTCCCCGCCCGGGAGGGTCGGCCCGCGTGTGTCGTCGTCTACCGGCGGCCCGTCGAGATCCGCACCAAGGGGCGGGAGGAGCGGGCCGCGCTGGTTCACGAGGTCGTGGTGGAGCAGGTGGCTGAGCTGCTGGGGCTCACGCCGGAGACGGTGGATCCCCGGTACGGGGAGGACTGAGGGCGGCTGCGGGGGCTCGCCGGGAGGCGAGTCACTCCCTCCCTCGCCTCTGCCCTTCCCGTCCCTGAGGGCTGTGCCCCCTTGCCGCTGCTCCCTCTGCTCCCTCTCTACCTCTGCAGTACCGACAAATCCTGTTCCGCGTCCGGGACCGCCACTGTGCCCCGGTCGTCCGGGAGGGGCTGGATCGTGAAGCCGGTGACGCCGTTGACGGTGGTTTCGAGCATGCGGGAGGCGTAGACGGAACCGCCGGACACGGGCTCGACCGTCAGTGCGTACGTGCCCTTGAGGCCACTGGGGACGGGCACGGCCACGTTCTGGGTCGTGCCCGACTTGATCGTGTACGTCTTGGTCGTCGCCGTGCCGCCCTCGCTGCCCGGCGATGCCGTGACCTTGACCTCCGCGGTGCGGCCCGGCGCGGTGAGCGCGAGGGTGACGCCCTTGGAGCGGTTGTCGGCGACACTCGCGCGCGCACCCACCGCCCGGCTCCCCGGGATGAACGCCGTCTCCTGCTTGGTGCCCTTGCCGCGAACCACCCGCGCGGCGGCCACCACGGGCACCGCATCGTCCGTCGGCGTCAGCACCAGGGACCCCGCCTCACCCCGTGTGACGTCGCCGAGGTCCACGGCCGCGGTCATGCCGGCCTTCACGTGCAGCTCGTTGCCGACGGGGGTGATCAGCCCCGAGGGGGTCGCGAGCCGGACCTTCAGGTCGGCGTCCTGCTCACCGGGCGCGAAGGCGACCAGGCGCACGGACGTCGCGTCCTTCGGGATGCCGGGGATCACCACGCTCCCCGCGGGATCGGCCGAGGGGGCGAGCCAGTCGCCGCCCGCCTTGGCGTCCAGCGCCTGGACGGCCGCGGCGACCCGGCCGCTGCGCACACTCACGTGCACGGTCAGGTCGTTCTCCGGCGCTTCGGTGAGCGTGGACAGCAGCACCGGCTCGCTGGAGCGCGGCTTGACCGTGATGCCCTCCCCCACGGTCGTCTTGAGGGCGCCGTCCTTGCCGTACAGCTCGATGTCGACGACGGCGGCGGAGTCGTCCGGGTTCGTCAGGTGGACGTAGTCGACGCGGTCGGCTCCGGTGCTGGCGCCCGGGAACCAGAACTCGGTGTCCGGAGCGGTGCAGTTGGTGCCGAGCAGACCGCGTCCGTTGCCCGCGGCGACCTCGGTGGTCCCCTGGACGGTCCAGCCCGGCGCGTACTTCCCCTCGGCGAGACCGATCAGCGCGGGCGCCTCGGCTCCGTCGGTGCTGCCGGTGACGGGCTTGCCGGGGTCCTGCGGTTCCAGGACGGGCTTCGTGGCCTTGCCGGTCTGCTTCTTGCCGCCGCCACCGCCGTCCGCCGGCTCCTCGTCCGCCGAGTCCTCGCCCGCCGCGGCGAGTTCGGCCTTCCCCTTGGCGCCGGTCCCCTTCGTGACGGGCGTGAAGGACGTGTACGCGGTCTCCGCGACGTCCGACGTGCTCGGCTGGGGGCAGAGAAGGCTCGTGCGCTCCACGGGCAGTTGGGCCGCCGCCCTGGCCGTGTCGTCGCCCGAGGCGTCGGGCGCGGTGAGCGCGGCGAAGCCGGTGACGGCGGCGAGCGCGGTCGCCCCGGCGATCAGGGACAGGGTCGTGCGGTTCACTGCTGGCTCCCGTCGGGGCGCTCACGGTCGGGGCGTTGCGACGGGTCGTACGTCGCGTCGTAGCCCTGGGGGTACCTCTGGTCGTACGACGCGGTCGTGCCCCCGTAGGCGTACGGGTCGTACTGGCCGCCCTGGTGGGCATCCGCCTGGTACGGGTCCGCCTGGTACGTCTGGTCGTACGTGCCCGCCGGGTACTGCTGGGCGCCCTGGTACGGGTCGTGCCCGTAGGTGCCCTGGTCGGTGCCCGCGTACCCCTGGGTGTCCCAAGTGCCGTAGGACTGCTGCTGCGGGACGGCTGCCGGGGCCTCCTCCGGAGGAGGAGGCATGGCGGCGGTCTGGTCGGTGCCGGCCCCGCTCTCGGCCTCGGCTTCGGCCTGGGCCCGCAGACGGCGGGCGCGGCGGCCGTCGCCGGTGATGTCTTGCGCGGGGACGACGGGCTCCTCGGGGAGGTCGTCGTCGACGTCGCGGCGGCGGCCCGGCAGGGCGAGGACCACGAGGACGACGGCGAGCGCGCCCTGTGCCCACAGCCAGCCGGTGTGGCTCATGGGGGCCTCGTAGGTGACGTCCAGCGTCCCACCGTTCGGAGGGAGTTCGAAGCCCTGGGCCCAGCCGTCGACGGTGGTGCCGGTGAGCGGCCTGCCGTCCAGGGTGGCGGTCCAGCCCTCGCCCGCCGTGTCGGCGAGGCGCAGGACACGGCCCGATCCACCGTCGGGGACGGTGGTGTGGATCTCGACGGGGCCGGCCGCGACGGGCTGCGGCTCGCCGGAGCCGGAGACGATGGTGGCGCGGGCTACCTGCCGGTCCACCCGCCACAGGGCGCTGCCGTCCTGCTGGCTGAGCCGGGTGAGGCCGGGCGTGGCGTCCAGGACGCGGCTGACCTCACGGGGCGCGCCCTTGCGGACGAGGACGTAGCGCACGGCGAATCCGCCGAGTTCGTCGGCCTGGTCGGCGCCGGAGCCCGCCACGAGGTTGGCGACGACCTTGTCGAGCAGCTTGTTCTCGCCGCCGGCCGCCGTGAGTTCGGCGTCGCCCATGCGCGCGCCGGAGCCGCGGACGAGGCTGTAGCCGACCTTGGCGCCGGAGTCGCTGTCGACGACCAGGGTGCGGGCCTGGTCGCGGGTGCCGCTCTCCTCGGCGACGAACGCGGGCACCTGCACCGGGTCGCGCCGCTCCAGGGGTCCGTCGGCGCCGCGGATCATCCACCCGGCGGCGCTCAGCAGAGGGCCGGCCGCCGCGGCGAACGCGATGAGCGCGGCCACCGGCTGGCGCCAGCCGAAGCTCTGTTCGGCCACGCGCGAGCGTGCCCCGTCGGCACCGAGCACGGCGGCGGCCAGCAGCGCGATGCCGTACACGAGGGTCGCGGGTCCGGCCCAGGTGGAGCCGTTCGAGAGGACCGCGAAGACGAGGGCCACGAGGGCGGCCGACCAGGCGGTCCAGATGGACAACTGCCGCTCGGAGCGCAGCAGGGCGGCCAGGGCGGCCAGCACGACGCCGCTGAGCATCAGTCCGCTGACCGTGCCGGGCCCGCCGGGGCCGGCACCGAGGAGCTCGGTGGCGGAGGCCGAGCTCGCCCCGTACTTCAGACCGGCCTCCCTGAA
Source organism: Streptomyces acidicola (assembly GCF_009377235.1). Classification (GTDB taxonomy): domain Bacteria; phylum Actinomycetota; class Actinomycetes; order Streptomycetales; family Streptomycetaceae; genus Streptomyces; species Streptomyces acidicola. The sequence continues at coordinate 2,003 of NZ_VMNX01000250.1, read as the reverse complement.
GAAGCCGAACGGCAGCAGCGTCAGCGACCAGGGGGCGAGGACCAGCAGCGGAGTGCCGAGCTGGACGAGGAAGCGCACCCCGTGGGCGGTGATGGCGCCGCGGCGCAGCACGAGGAGCCCGAGGCCGAGGACCAGGGCGATGGGCCACACGATGGGCGTGAACGCGGTGGTGACGGTCAGCAGCAGCGCGTACGCCCAGGTGGCGCGCCAACTGCCGGGTGCGCCCGTGGCGTTCGCGAGGCCGGCGGCCGCGACGCCCGCGCGGGCGATGAGCGGCAGCAGGACCGCGAGGACGGCGGTGCCGATGCGGCCGCCCGCGAGCGCGCCGGTGGTGGCGGGCAGGAAGGCGTACGCGACGGCTGCCCACGCGCGCAGCAGCCGGGACTGGACGAGGGGCCGTGAGGCGAAGTACGCGGTGAACCCGGCGAGCGGCACGGAGGCGACGAGCAGCACGGTGACCGCGAGCCCGGTGGAGCCCAGCAGCAGCGAGGCGAGCATCGCGACGAGCGCGAGGTAGGGCGGCGCGGACTGCGTGTCGCCCGGCCCCACCGGATGCCAGCCGTCGAGGTAGCGCGCCCACAGCTCGCCGGCGTCGGCGGGCGCGGGCAGCAGTGCGCCGCCCGCGAGCGCGCCACCGCCGAGCAGTTCACGGCAGGCGATGAGCGAGACGAACAGCAGGACGGCGAAGAGCACGGGCCCGGGCTTGCGGGCGACGCGCTTGAGCCGGGCGAACTGCTCGACCTCCAGGAAGTCGCCGTCGTCGCCGCCGGGTCCGGACTCGACCGCGCCACCATGCCGGCCGGCGGAGGAGGACTCGGGGTCGGAGCGGCCCGTCAGGTTGCCGGCGACCTGTTCGACGGTGGCCCGGACGGTCGCGCCGGGTGGCGGGAACAGGGCCCGCAGCTCGCCCTTGTCGAGCTGCGGGCGGCCGCGCCTGCGGCGGCCCGCGATGATCCGCTCCGGGCGCAGCAGCGTGCCCAGAAGACCCCGGATCTCGTCAACGGCCTGTCCGGGGACCTTGCCGACGAGGTAGGCGAGGGTGCGCAGCAGGGTGCCGAGCACGATCCGGACCAGCACCCACGGCAGTTGTGCCGTACGCGTGTTGACGAGCAGGGTGTAGACGGCGCCGGCCTTGTCGACCATGTGCGGGGAGGCGGCACTACGGCCCACGCAGTCGACGGTGCGGCGCTCACGGGAGGCCGCCTCGGCGTGTCGTACGACCGCTTCGGGGGCGACGAGGACACGGTGTCCGGCTTCGGTGGCGCGCCAGCACAGGTCGACGTCGTCACGCATCAGGGGCAGTCGCCGGTCGAAGCCGCCGAGTTGTTCGAAGATGTCGCGGCGGATGAGCATGCCGGCGGTGGAGACGGCGAGGGCGGGCTTGACGTGGTCGTGCTGGCCCTGGTCCTGCTCGCGCCGGTCCAGGCCGGTCCAGCGGCGGCCGGAGTTGGCGATGGTGACGCCGACCTCGAGGAGCTGACGGCGGTCGTACCAGCCGCGGAGCTTGGGGCCGACGACGGCGATGTCGTCCCGGCCCAGCTCGCGCTCGTTCTCGACGACCCTCAGCAGCTGGGCGAGCGCTTCCGGTTCGGGGGCGCAGTCGTCGTGCAGCAGCCACAGCCACTGCACCGGCTCCCCGTGGGGGAGCTCGGGCATGTCGTACGCCTCGTCGCGCCAGGTGCGGGTGACCGGGTCCCAGCCGCTGGGGCGCTTGAGGTACGGCAGGTCGTCCGGGGTGAGCTCACCGGCGGTGCGGTTGACCTCGTCGACGGCCTGGCCGAAACCGGTGCGCCGGGCGAGATGGAGGACGCGGTCGGCACCGAGGGCGTCGGTGAGCAACTGGGCGGAGTCGTCCGCGCTGCCGGTGTCGGCCGCCATGACGTTCTGTACGGGGCGCTCCTGGCCGAGCACCCCGGCGAGCGCGTCGGGCAGCCAGCGGGCGCCGTCGTGGGCGACGAGCACCGCGGTCACCACGTGTCGCGGAAACTCGGGTGGGCGGGTGG
>NZ_VMNX01000024.1 GCF_009377235.1 Streptomyces acidicola | reverse complement strand
CCACCCAATGGACCCACCCATCGAGTTCGTCCACCCGTATCGACCCAAGGAGTGCCCCATGAGGAGACCTGCGGTTCTTACTGGTATCACGGTGCTCAGCACGCTGACGCTCGCAGCCTGTACCGGCGGTGCGGGCATCACCTCCGACAAGGGCGGAGCCGGATCCTCGCCGACTCCGGCCACCGGCGGCACCGTCCGCATCCTGGCCGATGCGGACTTCTCCCACCTGGACCCAGGGCTCGGCTGGGACGGCGGTGTCAACAACTTCTACCGGCTCATCTACCGCGGCCTGACCACGGTCGGCGCCGGACCCGGCGCCGAGGGCACGAAGATCGTGCCCGATCTGGCCACCGACACCGGCACCCCGTCCGACAACGCGAAGACCTGGACGTACCACCTCAAGGACGGCCTGGCCTTCGAGGACGGGACACCGATCGACAGCGCGGCCGTGAAGTTCGGCATCGAGCGTGCGTGGGACCCCGAGATGGGCGGATCGCCGTACCCGAAGGAACTGATCGAGGCGCCGGCCGACTACAAGGGGCCCTACCAGTCCGATGGCCTCGACTCGATCGAGACGCCCGATGCCAAGACCGTCGTCTTCCATCTGAAGAAGCCCTTCCCCGACTTCCCCAGCGCCCTGACGATGCCCAACTTCACGCCATTCCCGAAGGGAACCGGCGCGAAGCACGCCTTCGACACCAAGCCCATAGCCTCCGGCCCCTACAAGGTGGCCAGTTACGACCACGGCACCTCGCTCAAGCTGGTCCGCAACCCGCAGTGGAAGGCGTCGACCGACAAGGTCCGGGCGGCCAAGCCGGACGCCTTCGAGTGGACCTTCGGGCTCGACGGCGCCACCATCGACGAACGTCTGCTGGCCGGTCAGGGCACGGACGTCGACGCCATCGCGGGCAATGCCGGCACCATCCAGCCGGCGACCCTGTCGCGGATCCAGACGCCGCAGTTGAAGGCGCGCACGATGTCCGGGTACGCGGGCTGCACCACGTACATGGGGATGAACACGACCCGCGGGCACCTCTCCGACCCGAGGGTGCGCAAGGCCATCGCGTACGCGATCGACAAGAACACGGTCGTCGCCGCGCTCGGCGGCTCCCGGCTCGCTGCCAAAGCGACCGCGATCCAGCCGCCGACCATCCGCGGCCGTACGGACTACGACCTCTACCCGCACAGCGAGGACAAGGCCAGGAAACTGCTCGCCGAGGCCGGTGTGTCGGGCGGGTTCACCCTCACCCTGGACAACCGTCCGGATCCCAAGAACACGGCGGTTGCGGTGGCGATCCAGGAGGCGCTCAAGCCTCTGAACATCAAGGTGAAGATCAACACCATCGACACCTCGTCGTACTACGAGGTCATCGGCACCACGGCCAAGCAGCACGACCTCGCCGTCACCGGCTGGTGCCCCGACTGGGCGTCCGGTTCGACCTTCCTGCCGCCACTGTTCGACGGTCGCAGGATCACCCCGACCGCGAACACCAACCTGGCGCAGCTCGACAACGAGGCCATCAACAAGCGGATCGACGAGATCGCGGCCATGAAGGACGTGGACGCCGCCAACAAGGCGTACGGCGCGCTGGACAAGCAGATCATGGCCGAGGCCCCGATCATCCCGCTGGCCTACGAGAAGGCCCTGCTCATCCCAGGCGCCAACATCGCGGGCGCCTATCTGTCCGCCTCGTTCAGCGGTGGCATCGACCTGGTCTCCGTAGGCCTCAAGGACTCGGGGAAGTAGGCGGCCGATGACGACTGCCTTCACGCACGACGCACAGGCCGGGACGTCGGCGGGCGCACCCGGCGCGTCCATCACCCCCGGCCGCCGGATCCTGGGCGCGCTGCGGCACGACCGTGCCGCGCTGTTGAGCGCCTCCTTCCTTGCCCTGATGGTGCTGATGGCGCTCTGCGCGCCACTCATCAGTGCCCTGACCGGCCAAGGACCAACGCAGTTCGACATGGCGGCCATCGACGTCGACGCGGGCGGCCTTCCGAAGGGTGCGTTCGGCGGTATCAGCGCCGAACACCCCTTCGGTGTCGAGCCGTTGAACGGCCGCGACATACTGGCGCGCATCGCGTACGGCGCACGCGTGTCGTTCCTGATCGCCGCCTCGGCGACGGTGCTGACCACCCTGCTGGGCGTGGTCCTCGGCATGGTCGCCGGCTTCTACGGCGGCTGGGTCGACCAGGTCGTCTCGCGGGTCATGGACTTCCTGATGGCCTTTCCGGCACTGATCTTCATGATCGCCATCCTGTCGTCGCTGCCGACGGGGAACAGGTCGCTGCTGCTGGTCGCCGTGATCAGCCTGTTCGGCTGGCCCTATCTCGCGCGTGTGGTGCGCGGGCAGACACTGACGCTGCTGAACCGGGACTTCGTCGAGGCGGCCCGCGCCTCGGGGGCTTCCCGGCGCGATCTGGTGTTCAAGGAGATCCTGCCGAACCTGCGGAGTTCGCTCATCGTGATGACGACGCTCGCCGTGCCCGGATACATCGGAACCGAGGCCGGGCTGTCGTTCCTGGGCGTCGGCGTCAGCCCGCCGACGCCGTCCTGGGGCCAGATGATCGCCAACTCGGTCACCTGGTACGCCGTGGATCCCCTGTACTTCGCGATCCCCGGGCTCTTCCTCTTCCTGACCGTGCTGTCCCTCACCGTGCTCGGGGACCGGGTCCGGGCCGCCACCGACGCGGGGGAGGCCGCCTGATGGCGCGCTACCTCGCCGGCCGGATCACCGGGCTCGTACTGATCCTCTTTCTGGTCTGCCTGTTCACCTACCTCATCTTCTTCAAGCTGTCACCGGACCCCGCGCTGATGATCTGCGGCAAGACCTGCACACCGGAACGGGTCACGCAGATCCGCACCGTCCTCGGCATCGACAAGCCGTTCCTCACCCAGTTCTGGGACTTCCTGAGCGGGCTGTTCGCCGGGCGGGACTACGGCTCCGGCACGAACCTCGTGCACTGCCCGGCCCCCTGCCTCGGCTACTCGTTCCAGACCAACCAATCCGTGTGGCAGATGGTCCTGGACCGGCTCCCCGTCACCGCCACCCTCGCGATCGGCGCGGCCACGCTCTGGCTGCTCGCCGGCATCACCATGGGACTGCTCAGCGCGGTCAAAGAGGGCACCTGGTGGGACCGGTCCGCCATGAACCTGGCCCTGGGCGGTGCCAGCATCCCCAACTACGTGCTCGCGCTCGCCCTGCAGTACGTCCTCGTCGTCAAGCTGCAGATCCTGCCGTTCCCGTCGAGCGTGGCCTTCACTGACGCCCCCTGGCTGTGGTTCCAGTCGTACCTGATGCCGTGGATCGTGCTCGCCACCGGCGCCGCATGCCTGTACGCCAGGCTGACGAGGGCCAACGTCATCGACACGCTGGCCGAGAACTTCTTCCGCACCGCCCGTTCCAAGGGCCTGGCACCCGTCCTCACGATGCGGCGGCACGCGCTGCGACCCGCGCTCACGCCGATCGTCACGATCTTCGGCATGGACTTCGCCGCGCTGCTGGGCGGCGCGCTGATCACCGAGACCGTCTTCGGTCTCAACGGCATCGGGAAAATGGCCGCCGACTCGATAGCCAAGAACGACCAGCCGGTGATCATGGCGGTCACGCTCCTCGCGGCCTTCTTCGTGGTGGTGGGCAACGTCGTGGTCGACCTCGTGTACACCGCCCTCGACCCGAGAGTGAGGATCCGATGAGGGGCCAGGGTCCGATGAGCGAGGATCCGATGAGCGCAGCCGCGTCGGGTCCGGACGTGACGAGCGAACTGCTGGTCGTGGAGAACCTCACCGTCACCTTGCCGACCACGCGCGGTCCCGTGGCCGTCGTCAAGGACGTGTCCTTCACGGTGGGCCGGAACGAGACCGTCGGCATCGTCGGCGAATCCGGCTCGGGCAAGTCGATGACCAGCCTGGCCATCATGGGCCTGCTGCCGCGCGGGGCCCTCACGACCGGCAGCGTCCGGCTGGACGGCGTCGAACTGCTCGGCCTGGGCGACCGCGAGATGCGTCGGATACGCGGCGCGCAGGCGTCCATGATCTTCCAGGATCCGCTGTCCTCGCTGAACCCGTACTACACGGTCGGCCTGCAGATCGAGGAGATGTACCGGGCGCACCTCGGCGGTTCGCGTAAGGAGGCCAGGAAGGTCGCCGTCGAGGCGCTGGAGCGGGTCGGCATCCCGGAACCGGAGCGACGGACCGGGCACTACCCCCACCAGTTCTCCGGCGGGCAACGACAACGCATCATGATCGCGATGGCGCTGGTCTGTTCCCCCGGGCTGCTCATCGCCGACGAGCCGACCACGGCCCTGGACGTGACGGTGCAGGCCCAGATCCTGCGTCTGCTCGCCGACCTGCAGCGGCAGACCCGCACCGGGATGGTCTTCATCACCCATGACCTCGCCGTGATCAGCTCGATCGCGACGCGTGTGCTCGTGATGTGCCGGGGCGAGCAGGTCGAGTACGGCACTGCCGAGCAGGTCTTCTCGGCACCTGAGCACGCCTACACGCGCAGGCTGCTGGAGAGCATCCCGCGCATCACTGATGATCTTTCCGCCGACGAGGTGGTTCTGTGACCGACGTACTGCTCAGCGCCCGCGACCTGACCAAGCGGTTCACCACCCGTGGCACGTTCGGCCGCAAGAGCGAGTTCACCGCCGTGGACGGCGTCAGCTTCGCAGTACACCGGGGGGAGACCCTCGCCGTGGTCGGCGAGTCCGGCAGCGGCAAGTCCACCAGCGCGCGGATCGTCGCCAAGTTGATGGAGCCGAGTGCGGGCACCCTGGAGTTCGAGGACGAGGACGTCACCCACGCCACAGGCGCGCAACTCGCCCGCTACCGCGCCGACGTGCAGGTCGTCTTCCAGGATCCGTTCTCCTCGCTCAACCCCCGGCACACCGTCGAGCGCATCCTGATGGCGCCGCTCGACTACCAGGGCATCGCACCCAGCGGAGGCCGGCGAGCGTACACCGGGGAGCTGATGGAGCGGGTCGGTCTCAACCCCGACCACGCCCAGCGGTATCCCGCGCAGTTCTCCGGCGGCCAGGCCCAGCGGATCGGCATCGCCCGTGCGCTCGCCGTCAATCCGAAACTGGTGATCTGCGACGAGGCGGTCTCCGCGCTGGACGTGTCCGTTCAGGCACAGGTCCTTGAGCTGCTGCTGCGCCTTCAGCGCGAGAGCGGGTTCAGCTACATCTTCATCGCCCACGACTTGGCCGTGGTCCGGCGGATCGCGCACCGAGTGGCGGTCATGAGCGGGGGAAAGATCGTCGAACAAGGGCCGCGCGGCCAGGTCTTCGACGACCCTCGCCACCCGTACACGCGAACGCTGCTGGCTGCCGTTCCCCGGATCAACCCGGAGTGGGACCGCCGAAGGAGGGCCGCCACCGCATGACCGGCACCGTCACCTACACGATTCCCGGCATGCACGTGCGGGAGCACCTCGTGGACGTCCCGCTCGACTGGTCCGATCCGGCCCACGGGACGATCCAGCTCTTCGCCCGTGAACTCACCGCTCCCACGCGGAAGGACGAGGACCTGCCCTGCCTGGTCTATCTGCAAGGCGGCCCCGGCGGGAAAGGTCCACGCCCGCTCGACCGGAGCGGATGGATCGGCCAGGCCCTCAGGACGCACCGGGTGGTCATGGTCGACCAGCGCGGCACAGGCCGCAGTACCCGGATCGACGCCCGCCGGATGAGCGCGTTCGCGACGGCCCAGGAGGGTGCGGACTTCCTCACGTGTTTCCGGGCCGACTCGATCGTGGCGGACCACGAGTACCTGCGGAAGACCGTCTACGACGGCACGCGCTGGTCCACGCTTGGGCAGTCGTACGGCGGCTTCCTCACTCTGACGTACCTGTCCCGGGCCCCCGAGGGGCTGAGTGTCTGCTACGTCACCGGAGGACTGCCCGGTCTCGAACCGTCGGCCGCCGAGGTCTACGGGCGTACGTACCCGCGGGTCGAAGCGAAGAACGAGGCGTTCTACCGGCGATACCCGCAACACGTCGAACACGTCGGCCGGATCGCCGACCGGCTGTCCGAGGGCGATGTGCGGCTCCCCGACGGCGACGTGCTGACCATCCGGCGGCTGCAGTCGCTCGGCATCGACCTCGGTATGAAGCCGGGCCACGAGCGCCTGCACTGGCTGCTCGACGAGGCGTTCAACGGGAACGAACTGTCGGTCGCGTTCCTGCACCAGGTGCTGACCCGGACCTCGTACAGCGACAACCCGCTCTTCGCGGCGCTGCAGGAGAGTATCTACGGGCACGGCGCCGGCGCGACCGCGTGGGCGGCGCAGACCGAGCGGGCCCGGCACCCGCAGTTCGCGGAGGACGCCAGACCGCTGCTGTTCACGGGGGAGATGATCTACCCCTGGATGTTCCGGGAGATCGCCGAACTACGCCCGTTCCAGGGGGCGGTAGAGCTGTTGGCCGCCCGCGAGAAGTGGCCTCCGTTGTACGACCTCGACCGACTGGCCGCCAACGAGGTTCCGGTCGTCGCCGCCGTCTACCACGACGACATGTACGTGGACGCGGGCCTGCAACTGGACACGGTCTCACGGGTCGGAAACAGCCTGACCTGGGTCACCAACGAGTACGAACACGACGGCATCGGCGACGAGCGGGTCTTCGCCCGGCTGACCGAGCTGATGCAGGACGCAGGAGGAGGAATCACCGGTGCGTGACGGCAAGCCCCCGAAGCTGACCGACGTCCCCGCATTCAACGCGTACATGGTCACGGGCTGGGACACTCCCGACCGTACGCCATCCGTCGTCCCCGGCGCCGCCGAGGCCGCCGCCGATCACCGGGCGCGGTTGGCTGCCGCGCTTCCCGGCAGGACCGTGGTGCTGAGTGCGGGGGAGGCTCCTGTCCGCAGCAACGACACGACGTACGACTTCCGCCCGGACAGCGACTTCTACTGGGTGACGGGCTGTGCGATCGAGAACGCCGTAGTGGTGCTGCGGGCCGGCGACGCCACGCTCTACATACCGCCTCCCGCCCACCCCGGCGAGCAGGCTTTCTGGCGGGACGCCAGGTATGGCGAGCTGTGGATCGGGGCCGCACCGGGCCTCGATGACTGGGCAGATGCTCTGGGCATCGACGTGCGCCCCCTTTCGGAGCTCCGCGAGGACGTGACGGTCGACGAGGAAGTCGGCCGGACCCTGGCCGAGCTGCGCATGTACAAGGACGCGTGGGAGGTCGGACAACTCCGCCGAGCCGTGGACCGCACGGTCGAGGGCTTCGCCGCGGTCGTGCGCGAGATCCCGGCCGCAATCGAGGGCCCGGGGGAACGATGGCTGCAGGGCACCTTCGACCGGTACGCCCACGCGTACGGCAACGGCCCGGGCTACGCGTCGATCGTCGGCAGCGGCAAGCACGCGCCGACACTGCACTGGGTCCGCTGCGACGGCCCGGTACTCCCGGACGAACTGCTCCTGCTCGACATGGGCGTGGAGGTGGACAGCCACTACACCGCCGATGTCACCCGTACCTTCCCGGCCTCCGGTCGGTTCTCCCCCACCCAGCGGAGGGTGCACGACCTGGTGGAGATGGCCCATCGGGCCGGGCTCAAGGCAGTGGGCCCGGGCCGACCGTTCACCGACTTCCACCACGCCGCCATGGAGGTGATCGCGCACGGCCTTGCCGACTGGGGGCTGCTGCCGGTCTCCGTGGACGAGGCGCTGTCCGACACGGGCCAGCACCATCGTCGCTACCTGGTCTGCGGCATCGGCCACCACCTGGGGCTGGACGTGCACGACTGCGCGCGGGCCGGCGACGAGGCGTACCAAGGTGGCACGATGGCCCCCGGCATGGTGCTCACGGTCGAGCCCGGCCTGTACTTCCATGCGCACGACCTGACCGTGCCGCCGGAACTGCGCGGCATCGGCGTGCGCATCGAGGACGACATCCTGGTCACCTCTGAAGGCGCGGAGGTGTTGTCCGACGCGCTGCCGTTGGACGCGTCCGGGCTGGAGCGATGGATGACTGGCAACTGAGCAATGTGACTTTGCGCTGCTGCCTGTGTTCCACGTTCTGTAGGAGGACCTGACCACGGCGTCGAATGTGACGGCGTCGCGCTTTCCCAGCGGATGCGCGGGCGGCGAAAGCAGTGCAGGCAGGAGGTTGGCGTGGTGCGCTCGACGACCCAGTGGACGATGCCCAGGCCGGGGCCGTGTGGTTCGCCTCGCTCGGCGTTCACGGGGCGGACGCCGCGCTGCCGGAGCCGTCGACGGTACTTGTCGTGGCCGTAGCCGCGGTCCACCAGCAGTGCGTCCGGCCTGCGCCCGGGTCGGCCGACGAGCCCGACCCGCCAACACCGCCGGCCACCGCACTGGCCCATGGTGGGCCAGTCCTGTGAACGGCTCAGGCATGAGTGGCAACGACCATGTCGATGGCGGCGGCCGGCACGCCTCGGCCGTCGGGGCGTGGCCAGTGCACGGTGAGTTCGTCGAATCCCGCTGCCGCCACGTCCTCGGCAAACTGCCGGTAGGTGTCCGCGTCCCCGAAGGGGCGCGCTTCGTCGAGCGCCACCTGCGCGATGCGGCGGATCTGTTTGCCTGGCGCCACCTCGGCGATCACCTTGCCCAGACTCTTGTTCTGCTCCGCGATCGCCGCCAGCCACTCCTGCGGCCCCGGTGACTGGCGATACGGCCCATAGGTCACCCAGGCCGAGCCCAGGAGTGCCGCCAGTCGCATACTCCGTGGGCCCGTCGCGGCGACGGTCAGCGGCACCCGGGGCTGCTGCACACAGCCCGGGATCATTCGCGCATCTTCGGCACTGTAGAAGGACCCACGGGAGGTCGTGCGGTCCTGCTCCAGCAGAGTGGCGAGCAGCGTCGCCCACTCTTCGAATCGGTTGCTGCGCTCCTTGCGAGTCAGCGGCGCCTGGCCGAGCACGCGTGCGTCCGCGTCTTCCGCGCCCGCTCCCACACCCAGCTCCAGCCGCCCCGCGGCCATGTGGTCGAGGGTCATGACCTCTTTCGCGAACGGCACGGGATGCCGGAAGTTGGGCGTCGCCACCTGCGCACCGAGGCGCACGGTGGATGTTGCCCCAGCCGCCGCCGCGAGCAGCGGCACCGTGCTGAACCAGGGGCCGTCGGCCAGGTCACGCCAGGACAAGTGATCGTACGTCCAGACCGTACGCGCACCCGCCTGCTCCGCGTCACGGACCCTGGCCAGGAACTCCGCCGGGGCCCGGTCGGGCAGGACCAGGCAGGACAAGTCAGGAACTGTCATTTCGGCACTCCACCCTGAATCACGGTGCGGCTCCGCTTCTCGTCCCACAGCAACGTCTCGTCATCGGTGAGTCGGCCGTCCAGCAGAAGCAGGTCGGCGGTCGCGCCCACCGCGACGCGGCCCAGGTCGGGCCGATTGATGAGCTCTGCGTTCACTCTGGTTGCCGAGCGCAGGGCCGCCTGCCAGCCGATTGCTTCGGCTTGCAGTTTCAGTCCGCGCAGTTGATCGTCTTCCAGGTCGGCCATCAAGTCGGTCCCGAAACCGACGCGCACCCCGGCCTCTTGTGCGCGTCGTACCGCTCTGACGCCTGAGTCCAGCACCTCGGCGTTCTTGGCGCGTTGCACGGGGCTCAGGGCTACCTCCCGCCAGCGCCGGGCCATCGCGTCGTAGGCCGCCAGCGTCGGTACCAGGAACGCCCCGGCGGCGGCCATCGCTGCGGCCGTGTCCGTGTCCAACAGGTTGCCGTGCTCGATGGAGCGCACCCCGCCCGCGATCGAGTGCTGGATCGCCTCGGGTGAGTAGGCGTGGGCGGCGACGTAGCTGCCGCGTCGTCGGGCTTCCTCGGTCACCGCCCGGATCTCCTCGGCCGAGTACTGCGGCACCCGGATCGGGTCGGTGGGCGACACCACGCCGCCGGAGGTCATGATCTTGAGGGCGTGTGCGCCGCGACGGAACCGGTCGCGCGCCGCGACCCTCAGGTTGTCCACCCCGTCGACCACCTGGTTCATGGGCCCGGAGTGGAAGCAGATGTCGGTGTCGGCGGCGCGCGGGTCGCCGTGACCGCCTGTCTGGCTCATGGCCGGGCCGGTCCACAGATAGCGGGGGGACTCGATCAGTCCTGTGGCGATCGCCTGGTCCAGGCCGGCGTCGCCACCCGCGACGTCACGGACCGTGGTGAACCCGCGGCGCAGCGCCCGGCTCAGCCTCCGGGCGCCTGCCAGTGCCACGAAGCTGAGCGGTGTGTTCTCCAACTGCCACGCGTCGAGGCTTGTCGCGTAGGCGTGGAAATGCGCGTCGATGAGGCCCGGCAGGAGCGACGCTCCAGCGGCAGCGAGTGTCCGCGACGCCGGGTGGTTTTTGCCCGCACCGGGTCCGACGGCCACGATCCGCCCGTCGTGTACGACCACGTCGGCTTCGACGGGCTCGTCTTCGTGCAGCAGCGCGTCCGTAATGACGAGGTCGGCCGTGGTCACAGGGCCGCCCGCAACTGTGCCGTGGCCGACTCGTCGACTGCCCACGGTTGCTCGGTGATCACGACCCCGTAGGCGGACCGGGCCGCCTCGACCGACACGAAGCCGTCGATCACGTCCTCCAGCACCTTCGCCGGCTCGCGTTCGAACGCGGGCCCGTAGCCGCCCCCGCCGCCGGTGACGTTGGCGAGGACGTCTCCCGCCGCAAGCGAGTTGTAGCTGCCCCGGGTGACGACCTCGCGCTCGGTGCCCGGGTTGAGCACGATCCGGGCGGGAGTCGCAGGCCGGCCGCCACCGATCGGCCACGGTGCCGACTTGGTGCGGTAGACCAGCGCGATGCCGGTGGACGGTGCGGCGAACCGGTAGACACGCTGGACGCCGACGCCGCCGCGATGCCTGCCCGGACCTGCCGTGTCCGGCACATAGCCATAATGTTCGATGAACATGGGCGACTTCTGTTCCAGTACCTCGACCGGATTGTTGCGACAGCCCGGCTCGGACATGTGCATGATGCCGTCTTCTCCGTCGCCGTCGGCGTGCCCGCCGAACCCGACGGCCTCGTTGGTCGCTTCCAGCCACGGCTGGCCTGTTCGCGGGTTCGTTCCGAGTCCCATCATTGACGAGACGTCGCCGCCGGAGCAGGCCGGAATGCGCTCCGGCATGCCCTGGGCGAGCGCCTTCAGGATCACCTCGCCGGCGAGCAGACCGGTCCACAGAGTGAATGTGGGCATCGGCGGCACGGCGTGCATGACGCTGCCGGGATCGGTGATCACCTTCAGCGGAGCGAAGTTGCCGGCCACCACTGGGGTGTCCGGCGTGGTCAGTGCCTTGAACACGAGACTGGAGAGCGCGATCGTCTGGCCCACCGGCAGGTTGATGGGGCCGCGTACGTCGCGTTCGCTGCCGGTCCAGTCGACGACGAACTCGTCCTCGGTGATCGTGACCGTGGCCTTGAGCAGGATCTCGCGGTCGGTGTCGACGCCGTCGGAGTCAACGATGTCGGTGGCGCTCCAGGTGCCGCGCGGCAGGTCGGCCAGGGCCAGCCGGGCCAGCCGTTCGCCGTGGTCGTTGATCGACCGCATCGCGGCGGCCAGCACGTCGGCGCCGTGCTTGGCAGCCAGTTCCTGGACACGCCGTACTCCCGTCACGCAGGCCGAGACCTGGGCCTGCAGGTCGCCGACGGTCCGCTCGGGCATCCGGGAGTTGAACCGGATGATGTCGAAGATCTCCTGGTTGGGCTCGCCCGCGCGGTAGAGGCGCGAGCCCGGGAAGAACATGCCTTCCTGATACATGTCGGTCGAGTCGAGCACGTACCCGGGGTTCTTCTGCTTCAGGTCGAGCACGTGGATGCGGCACGAGGCGAAGCCGATCAGTTGCTCGTCGACGCGGATCGGTGCGAAGACGAGGGTGTCCAGTGTGTGCGCTGACGACCAGTACGGGTAGTTCAGCAGGAACACATCGCCGGGCGCCATGTTGTCGGCGCCGAGGTGCTCGATCGCCCGGTGGATACCATGGTCGTTGCCCCGTGTGAAGATCGCGATGCCGGGCGCGTCGGCTACCACGTCGCCGTTCGCGTCGTGCAGGCCGATGCCGTAGTCGTGGATCTCGTAGACCACGGTGTTGTACGCCGTCCGGCACAGGTTGCGGGCCATCTCTTCGGCGGCAGCCAGCAGGGCGTGCCGGATGACCTCAAGGGTGATCGCGTCGGTCACTGGTTCTTCTCCTCCGCGTGGACGCTGATGACGAGTTCACCGTGTTCGGCCACGCGCAGCCGGTCGCCGGTGTGCAACACGGTCGTGGCCGTGTGCTCGGCGACCACCGCGGGGCCGTCGATCATGTCGCCGACCATCAGTGACTCCCGGCTGACAAGGCGGTAGGTAACGCCTGTGTCGGACTGCGTGAAGACCTGGCGTTCACCCAGCACCGGCGGCTCGCCGATGGTGCGCTCGGTGTGCCGGGGCCATGCGGGCTTGTCGACCAGGCCGACCGCTCGCAGGCGCAGCGTCACGATCTCGACCGCGTCGTCCATGACGTGGCCGTACAGCCGTTCATGGAGCGCTCGGAAGCTGTCCGCGAGGTTGTCGGTGACGTTCTCGGCCGGGTAGGGCACGGTCGCCGCGTGCTCCTGGCCGGCGTAGCGGAGGTCGACCGAGTGGTGCAGGCTGCGGTGTTCGGGGCCGAAGCCCTCGTCGCCCAGGACCGTGTTCGCCTCGGCCTCCATCGCGGCGAACGCCTCTTCGAAGTACGCCTGTGGGGTCGAGGCCAGGGGGAGCACGTCGGTGCGTGAATAGTCGTGCTGCACGTCGGCCATGAGCATGCCCAGTGCCGAGAACGCGCCTTGTCCCGGCGGCACGACGACCGTCGGGATGCCGAGTTCGCGGGCCACGTCCACGGCGACCAGGCCGCCGCCTCCACCGAACGAGAGCAGCGCGAAGTCCTTCGGGTCGCGGCCGAGTTCGACGGTGATCGCCCGGACCGCGCCGACGATTTTGATCGTCGAGATGCGCACGATGCCGCGGGCCAGCGTGCGCAGGCTCATCCCGAGTCGGTCGGCGATCGGCTGCAGCGCCTTGGCGGCGAGATCGTCGTCGAGGCGCAGCGAGCCGCCGAGCGGCGAGTCACTGCCCATGTAGCCGAGGATCAGGGCTGCGTCGGTGAAGGTGGGCTGGGTGCCGCCTCGCCCGTACGCGGCCGGGCCCGGGGAGGCTCCGGCGCTCTGCGGGCCGACCTGCAGGGCGCCGGCCGCGTCCAGCCAGGCGATCGAGCCGCCGCCCGCGCCGATGGTGTGGATGTTGAGCGAGGTGGTGTTGATGGGCAGGCCCTCGAACTCGGCGCCCTGGTGCAGCACTGGCTCACCGTCGAGCACCAGTGAGGCGTCCAGGCTGGTGCCGCCCATGTCGATGGTGATCATGTTGGGGGTGCCGATCACCTTGGCGAGTGAAGCGGCGCCCACGACACCGCCGGCCGGACCGGACAGGATCAGGTTGACCGGCTGCCGGGTTGCCGCGGCGGCGGTCATCGCGCCGCCGCCGGAGCGCGACATCAGGAACCGGCCGGCGAAGCCGCCCTCGTCCAGCCGCTTCGCCAGGGCTTCGAGATATGTCCGCATGATCGGTTTGATGTACGCATCCAGTACGGCCGTCGAGGTGCGCTCGTACTCGCGGTACTCGCCGGACAGCTCGTGCGACAGGGTCACTTCGACGCCGGGCGCGATCTCGTGCAGTACGTCCCGCATGGCGAGTTCGTGCGCCGGGTTCGCGTACGCGTGGAGGAAGGAGACAGCGACCGCCTGATAGCCGCCGGCTGCGATCTCGGCGGCGACCGAGCGCGCACTGGACTCGTCGAACGGTGTCGCAACGCTGCCGTCGAACAGCGAACGCTCCACCACCTCGAAGGTGTCCCGCCGCTTGAGCAGGGCTTCCGGCTTGCGGTAGGTGAGCGCGTACATGGGTCGCCGGTCGGTTCGCCCGAGCAGGTAGACATCGCGGAAGCCGGCAGTGGCGATCACGGCCACCTTGGCTCCGGTGCGTGTCAGCAGTGAGTTGAGGCCGAGTGTGGAGCCATGGTTGAAGGTGGTCACCTCGTGCAGCGCGGCCTCGGCGGCGGCGAAGGCCGCGAGCACCCCCTTGGTGGGCTCGGCCGGGGTGGTGGCCACCTTCTCGAACCGCAGCTCCCCGGTCTGCGGGACGAGTTTCACCACATCGGTGAAGGTGCCACCGACGTCGATGGCGACGCGTACTTCAGCCATGTCGAAACCTTTCTGCGCTGGGGGGACGGGTCAGAGCCGACGCCGGTCGGCGGCCGCGAGCGCCACCGCGGCCAGGATGATGACACCCGTGACCAGGTCTTTCATCTGCGGATTGACGTTGAGAATGTCGAAGCCGTTGCCGATCAAGGCGATCAGGTAGACGCCGACCAGCGAGCGCCAGACCGCGCCGATGCCTCCGTAGATGCTGGTGCCGCCGAGGATGATCGCCGCGATGGCCTGCAGTTCGAGGCCACTGCCGGCCTGCGGCTGGCCTGATGCGAGGCGCGAGACTCCGATCGCGCCGGCGATGCCGACGGCCAGGCCGCTGAGCGCGAACACGGTGACCTTGACCCGGTCCACACGCACGCCGGAGAGATGAGCCGCGTCGGAGTTACCTCCGACGGCAAACACATGCCGGCCGAAGACCGTGCCGTTGAGCAGGAGCGATGCGAGGGCGAAGACGACCAGCAGGATGAGGACCGAGTAGAAGATCCCGGCGACCTGACCGCGCCCGAGATCGGAGAAGCCGCTCGTGGTCACCGTGATCAGCGAGCCCCCGGTGACCAGCACGGCGACCGCCTTGTAGACCAGGCTGGAGGCGAGCGTGGCGAGGAACGAGTGCACGTTCAGACGGGTCACGGCGAGTCCGTTGAGCGCACCCATGACGAGGCCCAGCACGGGCGCGGCGAGCAAGGCCGTCCATGTGCTGCCGGTGGACGTGGCGATCGATGCGGCGACCACGCTGACCACCGCGTACATCGCCGCCGTGGAGAGGTCGAACGCTCCTGAGACGATGACGAACGTGCCGGCCACGGCGATGATCGCGAGCGGTGTGCTCTGGTTGAGGATGTTCATGACGTTGGTGAAGGACAGGAACGACGACGAGATGATCGACAGCGTCACGAAGATCGCGGCCAGCAGGATCAGTGCGGCGTAGTCCCGGGCGAAGGCGATGACGCGGGGGCCGATCGGGGTGCCGCCGTGGACGGCAACGCCTGCGCCGGCCTCGGGCGCGGTTTCGGTGGCGGTCATGGCATGGACTCCTTTGCCTTTCCTGCTTCGCCTGTTCCGGCCGTGTCCGCGACATCGAACAGCCGCCGGAGGACGTCTTCGACAGCAAGCCCGCGCGGGTCCACCTCGTCGAGCACCTCGCCGCGGCTGACCAGGTGGGCGCGGTGGGCGAGGCCGAGCACTTCCTCGTGTTCCGAGGAGATCAGCAGCACTCCGATGCCGCGGGCCGCCAGGTCGGCGATGAGCTCGTAGATGGCGAGTTTGGCGCCGACATCGACACCGCGGGTCGGTTCGTCGAGAATCACCAGCTTCGGATCGCCGACCAGCCACTTGGCGATCAGCGCCTTCTGCTGGTTGCCACCGGAGAAGCTCTGTACCGGCAGTTCGGGCTTGGCCGGGCGCAGCTCCAGGCGGCGGACCAGCTCGTCCACCTGCCTGCTGACTGCCTGTCGGTCGATGACGCCGAACCGGGAGAAGCGGCCCAGAGAGGCAAGTGTCATGTTCTCGGTGACGCTGCGCTGCAGTACCAGGCCCTGCCCGTGCCGGTCCTCGGGGACCAGTACCAGGCCCAGATCGCGACTGTGCCGCGGTGTCATCCGGCCGAGCGTGCGGCCGTCCAGCGTGACGCTTCCGGCGGTGACCCGGTCCGCGCCTATCAGGGCTCGGGCGATTTCCGTGCGCCCGGAGCCGACCAGCCCCAGCAGCCCGACGATCTCGCCCGGCCGTACTTCGAACGAGGCCCGCTCCACTCCCCCGTCACTGGCCAGCGCCTCCACTTTGAGCAGCGGTTCGACGTCCGGGTGGGGCGCGGGCGGCAGAGACGGGAACGAGACAGCGAGCTCCCGGCCAAGCATCGCCTCCACCAGGGACGACTTGGTCTGCTCCGCCGCGGGCGCGGTGCGGATCTTGCGGCCGTCGCGCATCACCGTGACGGTGTCGCTGACCTCGAGCACGGAGTCGAGGAAGTGCGACACGTAGACGATCGCCCGTCCCTGCGCGGTAAGGAGACGGATCACATCGTGCAGCCGCTGGGTCTCGTGCGCGGTGAGCGACGAGGTCGGCTCGTCCATCACGATCACCTTGGCCTCCCGGGCCAGGGCGCGCAGGATCTCGACCTTCTGCTGGTCGGCGATGCGCAGATCGCCCACCCGCGCATCCGGGTCGAGGCCGAAGCCTGCGATCTCGTCGAGCTCGGCGAACCGGCGGCCATGGTTACGGCGCAGGATGCCGAAGCTGCTCTGCTCGATGCCGAGGAAGACGTTCTGTGCCACCGTCAGGTCAGGCACGAGCGACAGCTCCTGCGCGATCATCACGATCCCGCGACGCTGTGCCCGTACGGTGTCCCAGCGCCCGACCGGCTGTCCCTCGACGGCGATGCGCCCCGAATCGGGTGAGTAGACCCCGGCTGCGATCTTGCCGAGGGTGGACTTTCCGGCCCCGTTCTCCCCGACCAGGGCGTGCACGCTGCCCGCGTGCACGACCAGGTCGACGCCCTCCAGGGCCACTGTTCCGCCGAACCGCTTGGTGATGCCGGCTAGCTCGATGACTGGCTGGGCGGTGGCCATCGGTGTCAGCCGTTCCATTCGCCGGTGAAATCCGGGGTCCTGGCCAGGGTTTCCTTGGTCGCGTACGGCTCGACTCCGCCGATCCCGTCCGAGTCCACCACGGCCTTGGGCGTGCCCCCGTCCATCGCCTTGATCAGCTGCTCCATCGCGGCCTTGCCCATGCTCAGCGGGAAGTTGATGTACGCGGCCTTCCATGCGCCGGAGCGGACGGCCGCCACGGCGTCCTTGGTGCCGCCGGCACCCGTCAGGTAGACGCTGCTCGGCTTGATGCCCGCGTTCTGCAGGGCGATCTGCGCGCCGGCGGCCTCCTGGTCGGCGTTCGAGAGGATGACGTTGATGTCCTTGTGGGCCTGGAGCACGTTGCTGATCGCCTTGAGCGAGGTGTCCCGGTCGTACTGGCCCTCGACCGTGCTGACCACCTCGATGTTGGAGTGGGCGCCGAGCACCTTCTTGTAGGCGTTGCGGCGGGCCACGTCGAGCGGCGTCGACAGGTTGCCGACCAGCAGCACGACCTTGCAGGGGTTGATGCGGGCGCAGTAGGTGACCACACCCTCGGCCTGCTTCTGCGCAGCCGCGGCGGGCGGCACTCCGACGGTGGTGACCACGCCGTCGACCTGCGGCTCCATCTTGTTGATGTCCGGCCCTATGGGGTTGAGCACCGTCGCGACCGGGATCTTCTTGGACAGCGGGAATGCCGCGGCCAGGCCGACGCCGTCGTTGGGCACTACGACGACACCGTCGTAGTCGCCGGTGCTGGTGACGTTCTGCAGCTGCGACAACTGCGTGTTCGAGTCGAACTGGCCGTCAAGGAGCTTCAGGGTGATCTTCTTACCGGATGCGGCCGCGGCCTGCTGGACGCCCTTGTAGACGGCCTGGTTGTAACCGTTCTGGCTGGAGGCTGCGAGCACGGCGACCTTGCGTGTGCCGCCGCTTGAGCTGGCCGAGTCGGCCGCTCCGCAGGCGGTGAGCAGGAGGGCGGTGGTGGTGGTCAGGGCCAGAGTGGCGGTGATCCGGGTGCGGAATCTGTTCATCGGAGTACCTCCGCTTTTGTTCGCTATGGCGCAGTAATATGTCACACCGCACTACGGGGGGAAGGGTGTCACCGGTAAAGAATCTGTTTCGTCCCTGCGTCAGGAGACGGGGTTTCCCCAGTTCACCGACGCTCCGGCGGCCGAACGACGCTGCGGCACCCGCCACGGGTTGTCGTCACGCAGCGCAGGGGGGAGCAGCTCCGGTGGGCAGTTCTGGAAGGTTACCGGGCGCAGGAAACGCTGGATCGCGGCCGTACCCACGGACGTCGTCGCCGGGGCGGTGGTGGCCGGGTAGGGGCCACCGTGCTGCATCGCGGGAGTCACCGCGACACCGGTCGGCCAGCCGTTGAAGAGCAAGCGGCCCACGCGTTCACGCAGCAACGCGACGAGCCTTCGCAGCCACTCGTTGTTCTCCCCGGCGGCACTGTGCACCGTGGCCGTCAGCGCACCTGGGAACAGCCTGCCGATCGCGTCCATCAGTAAGTCCGGGCGGTCCGGGTCATAGCGCACGACGATCGACAGCGGACCGAACGCTTCGTCCAGCAGTGCGCTCCGCTGCTTCAGCAGATCGTCCAGTCCCACCTCGACCAGGGTCGGAGTGGCCCGGCACCAGCCGTCCGGGGCCGCCTCGACGGCTCCCTCGGCCAGCACGGCCACTCCCGGAGCCGCGAGCACGGCGGCGCGGCGCTCGGTGTAGGCGGCGGCTATGCCCTCGTGCAGCAGCGGATGGCCGGGCACCGCGTCCGCTGCTGAGCCGAGCGTCCGGGCCAGGCCGTGGCCGTCCGGCAGAAACAGGAAGCCGGGTTTGGTGCAGAGCT
Organism: Streptomyces acidicola; assembly: GCF_009377235.1. Lineage (GTDB taxonomy): Bacteria > Actinomycetota > Actinomycetes > Streptomycetales > Streptomycetaceae > Streptomyces > Streptomyces acidicola. The sequence continues at coordinate 41,363 of NZ_VMNX01000024.1, read as the reverse complement.
GGCCGGCCGATCCCGAGACGCCGGCGACGAAGCCGGACGCGACCTCGTCGGCCCGTTCGGCCAGCGCAGCCGGCGTCACCACGACCGGGTTCACGCTGCCCAGCTCACCGTAGAACGGGATCGGGCGCTCCCGCCCGGCGGCGATCCCGGCGAGCATCCGGCCGATCTCGAAAGAACCGGTGAACGCGGCCGCGGCGATCCGGTCGTCGCGCAGCAGCCGTACGCCGTCCTCCTGGTCGAAGACCACCTCGAAGGTCTCTGCAGGCAGGCCGGCCCTGAGCAGCGCACCCCGTACCTTCTCGGCGGTCAGTGCCGACAGCCGGGGATGTCCGGGGTGCGCCTTGAGAATCACCGGACATCCGGCGGCCAGCGCGGAGGCCGTGTCACCGCCTGCGACCGAGAACGCGAACGGGAAGTTGCTCGCCGCGAACACCAGCACCGGGCCCACCGGCAGATTGAACCGCCGCAGGTCGGGACGCGGGCCCAGCACGAACCCCGGGTCGGCCTCGTCGATGCGCACATCGAGGAACTCCCCCTCGGCGCAGACGTCGGCGAACAACCGCAGCTGCACGACCGTGCGCTTCAGCTCGCCGCGCAGCCGCGCCTCGGCCAGCCCGGTCTCGGCCATCGCCTGCGGTACCAGCTCGTCGGCCGCGGCCGTCAGCTCGTCCGCGATCGCATTGAGCAGACCTGTCCGCTGGGCCGGCGAGCTCTCGGTGAGGTCCATGCGTCTTCCTCAGAACTCGAAGCCCGCCGGGTACGGGTCGGACGGGTCGAGCATGTACTGCCCCAACCCGGTGACCCAGGCGCGGCCGGTGATGGTCGGCACGACGGCGGGGTGCGGGCCGACCGTCGTCTCGCCGATCAGCCGCCCGGTGAACCGGCTGCCGATGAACGATTCATTGATGAAGTCGGCGCCGATCGCCAGCTCGCCGCGGGCCCACAGCTCGGCCATCCGTGCGGACGTTCCCGTGCCGCACGGTGACCGGTCGAACCAGCCGGGAAAGATCGCCATCGCGTGCCGGGAATGCCGGGCCGTCGAGCCGGGTGCGATGAACTCGACGTGATGGCAGTGGTCGAGGCCGGCGATTTCCGGATGCTTCGGCGGCGTCTGGGTGTTGATCGCGTCCATGATGGCCAACCCCGCGGTGACGATCTCGGTCTTACGGGCCCGGTCGAACGGGAGCCCGACCGCGTCCAGGTCGACCATCGCGTAGAAGTTGCCGCCGAAGGCCAGGCTGTACGGCACCCGCCCGACCCCCGGCACGTCGATCGTCGCGTCCAGCCGGTCGCTGTACGCCGGCACGTTCTCCAGCGTCACCGAGTCGGCGTGCCCGTCGCTGACCTGGACGGTCGCCACCACCAGCCCGGCCGGGGTGTCCAGCCGGATCGTGGTGACCGGCTCGGTGACCGCGACCATGCCGGTCTCGACCAGCACCGTGGCCACCCCGATCGTCCCGTGGCCGCACATCGGCAGGCAACCGGAAACCTCGATGAACAGCACGCCGAAATCGGCGTCCGGCCGGGTTGGCGGCTGCAGGATCGCCCCGCTCATCGCGGCGTGCCCGCGTGGCTCGTTCATCAGCAGCCGCCGAACGTCGTCCAGATGCTCCATGAAGTGCAGTCGGCGCTCGTTCATCGTCGCGCCGGGAATGACGCCCATCCCGCCGGTGACCACCCGGGTGGGCATTCCCTCGGTGTGCGAGTCGACTGCCGAGAACAGGCGCTTCGCCCGCATGTCAGACCGCCGCCGGGGACAACGCCGCGATCCCGGCGATCGCGCGTTCCATGTCGGCGCGCACCTGCTTCTCGTGCGCGGGGGTGAGCGGGCCGCGCGGCGGGCGGCACGGGCCGCCGAACCGACCGACCATGTCCATGCCGAGCTTGATGGCCTGTACGAACTCGGTCCGCGAGTCCCACCGGAACACGGCGACGAGCTGCTTGTAGAGCTCACGGGCCTGGTCGTAACGACCGGCCACCATGTGCTCGTAGATCGCGACGGACTCGGCCGGGAAGGTGTTGGGGAAACCCGCGAACCAGCCGACCGCACCGTCGACCATCAGCTCGAAGAGCACGTCGTCGGCGCCCGCGATGACGTCGATGTCGCACAGCTCGCGAATCTCGAACGCCCGCCGGACGTCCCCACTGAACTCCTTGATCGCCACTACCTCGTCGATCTCGGCGAGCTCCGCCACCAGCTGCGGCACGAGGTCGACCTTGGTGTCGAACGGATTGTTGTAGATCATCATCGGCAGGCCGACCTCAGCGATGTGCTTGTAGTGGTCGACCACCTGCTCGTCGCTGGCCCGGTAAAGGGTCGGCGGCAGGGCCAGCACGCCGTCGGCGCCGTCCTCCTTGGCCAGCTCGGCCCAGTGCCTGGCCTGGTGCCAGCCCGCGCCGTGCACGCCGGCCACCACAAGGCCGCGTCCGGCTACTGCCTCGACGGCGACCTGTACTACGCGGCGCCGTTCCTCGTCGGTCAGCGACGAGTACTCGCCGAGGGAGCCGTTCGGCCCGACGCCACGGCAGCCATTGCTGATCAGCCAGTCGCAGTGCTCGGCGTAGCGGTCGTAGTCGACGGCGAGGCCTGCGGGGGCGGAGCTGTCCGCCTTGTAGGGCAGTGCCGTCGCGACGATGACGCCGCCGAGATCGAATTGCTTGCTGGTCATGGTCATACCTCTCGTTCGACAGGGGGTGCGGCGATTTCGCCGAGCCGGACCGGGACAACGATCGGTCGATTCGCCGTTCGTCCGGGATCCAGCGGAGCGTCAGGGAGCAGGTCCTCAACGTTTCGGCCGCAGATGCGGCCCTGGCAGATGCCGAGACCGGCGCGTGAGCTGAGCTTGAGTGAGCGCAGACCACGCGTCTCGGTCGCGGCGAGCACAGTGCGCAGCTGCCCGGCGGTCACCTCCTCGCAGCGGCAGACGATCGTGTCGTCGCCGACCCAGGCCTTCCAGCCGGGACGAATGCCGTGCGCGCTGTGCATACGGTCGGCGAAGGCGCGGTGGCGGGCCACCTCGGCGGCGCCTCCGGCGCGGCCCGCCGCCGCCCGCCCGGCAGCCTCCCCTTCGGCGAGGGCCAGGTCGGCGCCGCCGATACCGGTGATCTCACCGGCCGCGTAGACACCAGGCACCGACGTACGCTGCTCTTCGTCGACGCGCACGCTCCCGTCGGCGGCGAGCGCGCAGCCTGCGGAGATGGCGATCTCCGTACGCGGGACAAAACCGTGGCTGACGCATACAGCGTCGGCTTCGACACGCTGCTCGGTGCCCTGACGAGGCGTCCAGTCGTCGGCGATCCGGGCCACGGTCACCGCGGTCACCCGGCTGTCGCCATGCGCGGCCAGCACTGCCGCGCCCGTACGGTAAGGAACGCGGCGCGCGGCCAGAGCACGTACATACCCGCCGAGTTCGGCCGACTTGGACATCAGGTCCTTCGGCCTCAACTCGTGGGGGCGCGGCACCCAGCCCCGGGCGATCCGCCGCCAACTGCTCGCCTCAACGACACCGACCACGGTCGCGCCCACATGCAGGAGACTGGCGGCAACGGGAAGCAGGAACGGCCCGGTGCCCGCGACCAGCACCCGCTTGCCCACAGCGACACCCTCGCCCTTGGCCATCGCCTGCGCAGCGCCGGCCGTATAGACACCCGGCAGGTCCCAGCCCGGGAACGGCAGCGTGCGCTCGTGCGCCCCGGTGGCAAGCACCAGAGCACGTGGCACGAAAACCCGGCGCCGACGGTCCCCGCCGTCAGCCGGGCCGACCAGCGCGTGCACGACCGGCGGCGCGTCGTCACGGCGATCCACCGCCCAGACCTGGGCGCCGGTGACAATCTCGCAATCCGGATCGTCCGTCAGCACCCGCCGCAGCGCGACAAACCGGTCCCACTTGTGCTGCAACGCGCGGATGTCCGCATCAGAGCCCCCCGCGAGCGGCTGCCGCCAGAACTGACCACCCAGCACGTCCGACGAGTCGAGCAACACGACCCGAGCACCCGCTCGACGAGCAGCTCGGGCAGCGGCCAGCCCGGCCGGCCCGGCTCCGATCACCAGCACGTCAACGCTCATCGACCGCCCCCGTCTCGACGACATCACCGTCGGCCACCCGGCGTTGACAGGCACGCACATCGCTGAGCCCGTTCACCGTCACCAGGCAGTCGAAGCAGACGCCGATACCGCAGAACAGGCCGCGAGGCCGGCCCGTCCTCGAGGTCGTCCGCCAGGAGACACGGCCACGCGACATCAGCAACCCGGCAACCGTCTGCCCGGCCACGGCGCCCAGCCGCTCGCCGTCCACAGTCACGGAGATCTTCATCCGGTCGTCACCTTCCTCAGCGATTCACGCGTCACGGCGAAGGGAGCGGCCGGGATCTCCGGCTCCACCCCGGTCATGAGCGCACCGATCAACTCCGCCGTACCGACCGAGAGTCCGATACCCGCGCCCTCGTGCCCGGTCGCGTGCCACAGGCCAGGCAGGCGCGGATCAGGCCCGATGACCGGAAGATGATCGGGCACGAACGGCCGGAACCCGCCGTATGCCCGCATGACCGGCACGTCGGCCAGGAAAGGGAAAAGGATCAGCGCCTTGGCGGCCAGTTCGCCGACCACCGCGGCCTCGATCCGCTCGTCGAAACCACGCCGCTCCCGCGACGACCCGATAAGAACGGTTCCGGCCGCCGTCGACTCGACGACGCTGGAAGTCTGCAAGGCGGCCAGCTCCGACTCGACGGCGCCGACGTAGTCGGCGTCGTACACCTTGTGCCGGATGCGGCGCGGCATCCGCGTGGTGACCACCACGGTCCCGCGCCGGGGCAGCACCGGAAGACGGACGCCGAAATTCCCGGCAACCTCAGCCGACCAAGGCCCGGCGGCCACGACTGTGTGCTCGGCACCGAATCGCCCAGCAGTGGTGTCCACGCCAACGAGCCGCCCCCCGGAAACGACGCCACCGAGAACAGTGACACCCTGCCGCAGCCGCGCACCGTGCCTGCGAGCCGAGGCAAGCAGAGCCTCAGTCGCGACACTCGGCTGCACCTGGGCGTCATCGGGATAAAAGACAGCCGCGGCGACGCGCGGCGTGAGGTCGGGCTCCAGTTCGGCGGCCTCGGCGGCGGTCACCGGGCGGGCGTCCACCCCCGCGCTCCGCTGCGTATCGGCGAACGCGAGCAGAGCGTCCGCCCCCGTCGCGGTCGTCGCGACCACCAGGCCGCCCTTGGCCTCGAACTCGATATCAGGGAAGCCGGGGCCCAATTCGGCAGGGAGCTCAGCGGCGAATTCGGCCCACCGACGGCCGGACAGCACCGCGAGGTCCAGTTCAGCGCCGGGACCCTTGTCGGAGACGAGCAGATTCCCCTCGCCACTGGAGGACGTTCCACCGGCGGAAGCACCACGGTCGAGTACGGTGACCCGAAACCCGCCCAGAGCCAACCGCCTGGCCACGGCAGCCCCGACGATGCCGGCCCCCACAATGACGACGTCCGAACTCTCCATTTCAGTACTATGTCACATGCCATGTTTTATTGGCAATGACGTCGCCACTGAACCTTGAGCCCCCCGCCCGCCTGACGGAAGCACCGGCCGGAGACAACCGCCTGCGCATCAATCGTGAGGCTTTACGGTGTCTACTCCTACGCCACGGCGTCGCCGACTTCCACGGCAGCTACTCCATCGGCGACAACACACGCCGGGGCGTCAACCTCCAGCGCAAGGGCACCGCCCGCAGCCTGGCCGCACTGAAGTCGATCCATGCCGCCCGACTCCGACGGCTTCCCCGATCCACATCATCCTGACCCTCCGCCCACACCGCGGTGCGGACACCGCCACTGGCAAAGTAGAACAAAGTCGAATGCTGCCTCGCCCCGATCTACGCCTCCTGGGCCAATCTCATCGAGGCCCACTTCGGCCCACTTCGCCAGTTCACCGTCGCCAACTCCAACCACCCAACCACACCGCACAAATGCGGGCTCTCCACGCCTACCTGCGATGAGACTCGCGGGCATGGTGACTCCGCGGGTTCTCACGACAGACGTCTGGCCGTTGTGGCGAACACTCCGCCTTGCGGCGCTGACCGATGCGCCGAACGCGTTCAAAGTCCGGCTCGCCGACTGGGACAGAGGCAAAGAAGAACGCTGGCGTGCCCGCCTGGAGCTTCCCGGCGCCTACCACGTTGCCGCGCTGCTGGATGGGCACGCCGTTGGCGTGGCCAGCGGCCTTCCCGGCGCCGCTGACATCAGGGAGTTGAGGTCCGTCTGGGTCAGCTCTGAGGCGCGAGGCCATGGAATCGAAGAGCTTAAGCACTCGATGGCCACCGGGGCCTGCGGCATCCCGCTCGGCATCGTCTCCGCCGGAGCCAACACTCAATGCTCGTCTCGACCCTGGAAGCTGCCTGGTGCTCTGACCGTGAAGTTTCGCTGGAACGGCGGTGGTCGGCCTCGGACGGTATCTCCGGAGTGGATCAAGCCTGCCGATCACGCCCGGCGAAGTGCCTTCACCATGATCTGTTCCCTGGTCGTCCCATCGGGCAACACGTCGCCGGGCTCTCCCGTGGTGATGAACCCGTTGCGCCGGTAGAGGGCGATGGCGGGTTCGTTGCCCGGGAGCACCGCGCGCTTCAAGGCTGCTCCGCCCGATACCAGGGCCCAGGTCTCAATTGCTGTGCAGCCGTCCACGGACAGCTCGTCCAGTTCCAGGCATCATCCGGTCGCATGCCTCCAACGCCGGGGCCTGAAGCTACTCGGCTGCCCCTAGCGCGCACCGGTGTACAAGACGGCGTCGGATGTGCGGTCCGAACATCCGAAACCGCCGATGCACTCGTAGCCGGAGCCGTGCACCGGAACGGCGATCACATCCCCTCAAAGACGACAGGTCAGCGATGAGCGGAGGGACGCGAGCTGGTCCCGCAGGGGGCCAGCAGGCATGACGGCTGGACAGGCACGAGCCCTCCGGTGATCACCGATCGCCGAGAACGCCATGATCGCTCAGGCTCGTGCCTCTTCTACATCCGAGAACCGCTTCACCGCGAGTACACGCCTACTGCCAGGCCGTCCTACCCAGCGAAAGCGAGACCCGGGACGTTAGTGGCACGCCAACGCCCGCACGCGGCGGGACATGCTGGCGCGGCGCACATCGAGGGCGTTACGTCTCCCTGTGGCCAGCCCACCAGCCCAGCACGTGCCCAATATGCCTGACCATCAATCGCTCGCACTCCTCGGCGTCTCCCGCTTCCAGCAGCTCCAGCAGCTCCAGGTGTTCGCGAGCGGACGCCCGCAGTTCCTCCGTTGCCACCAACTCGGCCAAGCCCGTCAGACGAGTCTGTGCACGCAGGTCAGCCACGATGTTATGCAGCCGCATGTTGCCGGCCAGCTTCAACAGCGTGAGATGGAAGGTCGTGTCGGCCTGCAGGTAGCGGGCCAGGTCGGCGTCGCGGGCACCGCGTACGATCTCCTCGGCCAAACCCCGCAAACGGCCCAGCTCGGCCCCGGAGAGCACCCCCGCGAGCCGCCCGACAGCCGGGGCTTCCAACAACTGGCGCACGTCGACGATCGCGCGCATTTCGTCCTCACTGACCGCGGTAACACGGAACCCCTTGTTGCGCACGATGTCCACCATGCCGCGCTTGGAGAGGTTGAGCATCGCCTCACGGACCGGCGTGGCCGAGACACCGAAGCGGGCGGCCAGGCTTGGGGCGGAGAACACCTCACCCGGAGGCATCTGACCTGAAACGATGGCAGCGGCGATCGCCTCCTCGGCCTGCTCACGCAGACTGCTGGCGGGCACGACGGACCCCAGAGGCCCGTGGTTCGCGTTCGCCATGAATTTCCCCCTTGTCACCAACGGCCATTTGCACCCTCCTCAGTGCAATAGCACATTCTATAGGCCTGCCGCGGGGACGCCTGCCACCTGGACGAGCTTCGGCACGCTGCGACTCAACGGCCGCCGGTCGGCGCCGGTCCAGGTCGACGGCGCCCGTACGCCTCCCCGCCCTGCGGGCACGACGGCCACACTGCCGTCCGCCGGCCCTACCTCGACACGCTTCGACAAGCCCGTCCATGTCTTCCACGGCGCGGTCACCGTCGCAGCGATCCCGCTGTGACTCTGCTGATGAGACTCAGAGCATGAGCCAGGTCACGATCCCGCAGCCAGCGGCACGACCGTGGTGCCGGAAAGCGAATGACTGGCCTTCCTCCCGCGCGACGGGCCGATCAGGCGCGACCGTCACCAAGCCCTTGTGAAGTGGCTGCAGCGCGTCCCCTTCCTGAGCCGGCGCTACAGCCCCCAGAACCACAGCGGCGCGGAGATGAAGCTGAAGACGCTCACCGGTACGTGCTTCGGCAGCGCCACGGTCCCCGGACAGCAGCGAGATTTCTGCTGTGAAGCCGACATGCGCGCTGACCGAGCCAGGCGCTGCGATCACCTGTCCCCGCCAGACCCCGCCCGCCGCCACGCCAGGTAGCAACAGGCCCACGTTCATGTCTGCGCTCGCCTCGTCGATACGCCGACAGCTCGTCTCAATGTCTCCCACGGTGGCGGTCGCGCCGCCATCGAAACTGACGATCTCCACCTCGTCACCCTCGCGTACCCACCCGCGCTCGATCCGGCCCGTCAGCATGACCATCCGGCCCTGGTGCCGTTGGAAGACATCCTCGACACACATCAGGAACGGCTTTTCCGCTGCCTCCACCTCGGACCGCAGGGCCGTCTCCCCGCCGGCCCGCGGCCGTGGCATGCGCTCACCGCCACTTCGCGTCAGGTGGGGGGTTCGTGCCGGTGAGGCGGCGGGCCATGACGTGGGACCCTGCCCTGGGGGATGACCCCGACCCTTTCTGGGATCCGTTCCGTGGACCCGGCAGTCGTCGAGGCGCACACTTCCACTTGGCTCTCGGCACTACCCCAGCCGCCTACCGACGTGCCTTTCGGCAACTCGCCGTCCAGTCAGCGGATGACTGGTTGGCAGGGAACGTGTCTGGGGGCAGCCGTCACCTTCGGCGAATCTACGAGGACTCAAGTGAAGGCAGGAGTGATGCATGCCCGTCTTGCGGCCAAGGTTTGACGGTCATGCGTCCGCCATCACGTCCTTGTGGCGGAACAGGGTCCGGTACTCCTGAGGGGAGGTGCCAACGCGCCGATGGAATGCGGCCCGCAAGGAAGCGGGGGCACCGAGACCGGTCAGGCGGCCGATCTGCTCGATGGGCACGGTGGTCGCCTCCAGGAGTTCGCGTGCTCGGTCAATGCGTGCGTCGGTCAGCCAGGTTATGGGCGGAGTGCCGGTCTCCTCGCTGAAGCGGCGGATCAGGGTCCGCCGCGACATATGGGCGCGTTCTGCGAGGTGGCCGATGGTCAGGGGCTTCGCAAGGTTGTCAAGCATCCACTCCCGCAGAGGTGCAAGTTCATCTGCGCTCGCTTCGGGGCGGAATTGTTCGACGAACTGTGCTTGGCCTCCCCGTCGCCGTGGCGGCGCGACGAGACCGCGTGCGTGTGTGTTCGCTGCTGCGGCGCCCAGGTCGGTGCGGATCAGGTGCAGGCACAAGTCAATTCCCGCAGTCACGCCGGCGGACGTGAGGATATCTCCGTCGTCGACATAGAGCTGATTTGGCACGACATCGACGTGTGGGTAGCGCTGACGCAATTGCCCGGCGTGCCGCCAGTGTGTGGTCGCGGGGCGCCCGTCGAGCAGCCCGGCCGCGGCAAGGACGAAAGCCGCGGTGCAGATGGAGACGAGTCGGACGCCTCGGGCGTGAGCTGCTCGTAGCGCCACAAGAAGCTCAGCTGACGGGGTCGCGTCAATGTCGTCATAACCCGGAATGATCACAGTGTCTGCATCGTCCAGCGCCTCGAGGCCGGCCGCGACGGTGATCGCGAAGCCGCACCCCGGCACCAGGCCGGTGTCGGTGTCACCGCACACGGTCATCTCATAGTGGGGGTCCATTGCGAAGATCTGCGTCGCGGTACCGAACTCGAGCGGGAGCACACCGGGCAATACGAGCACTGCAACGTGGTGTCTGTTTGTCATAGTGGCACGACTGTAGCGCTGGTTGGCATCCGTGCCACTTTCGGCAGGAGGGCCGGTCTCATAACGTCGAGACATGACCGGCACTCCCGCCCTCTCGGAAGGGCTGCAGAACGAGGTACTCGCTCTTCCTACTGGGCCGCTGATCGAGGCAAGCCTCGCCGCGGCACGTGCGGCGGTGCATCCGTCTGTGCTCAACCACAGCATTCGCGGTTTCTACTGGGCCCGTCTGTTCGCCGCCCACAAAGGCGTCCTGAACGACGCGGACTACGACGAGGAACTCCTCTTCGCCGCCCATGTGATGCACGACCTGGGAACAGGCCCCGACGCACCCGGCCGGCTCCGGTTCGAGATGGAAGGCGCCGATCTTGCCGCCACGCTGCTGACCGATCTCGGCACTCCCGCCCGGGACGTCGACCGGGTCTGGGAGGCGATCGCTCTTCACAGCACTCCGCAGATCCCCGAACGAATGGGACTGCTGACCCACCTCACCTACGAAGGCATCTGGATAGACTTCGGCAAACATTTCGACCTCGTGGCCAAGGAACAGAGGCAGATCCATGCCGCCTACCCACGGCTCGAATGGGTCCGCCATTTTGCCGACGAAGTCCTCGCCCACGGAGCCCGCTCCGAGACCGCCGCGCCCCCCTACGCGCTCGCCTACCACCTGGCGCGTGAGCGGGAAGCAGATGGAGTCACCTTCATGGAGCGTGGCGTAGCCAATGGCCCGTGGGGGGAGTAGGTGAGAGGCCCTCGCTAAGTCACTCTTCGTCGGCTGGGTCAGCAACCTGCACGGCGCCGACGCCATCCGCGTAGCCCCGACCGGACTCCTCGATTCTGAGCCCCGGGTGACGCTCGACCTGCGCAGCATTCACCTTGCCGAAGGCGTCGCCCTGGTTACGAACGTTCTGACCATCATCGGCAGCAGGCCGGTGGCCGGTGGCCGTACGCTCTCGACGTCGTAGGCGACCTCCAATCCAAGTGACCGTCGGCGCCTCTGTCCCCAGTATCCCGGCGTCCACCCGCCGCAATCGTCCGGCGCTGCGTGTCCTGTTTCCAGGAAAGCCCAGCACGGCTCGGGTATCAGTCAGGTCATGTGGGCGTGGCGTCGAGGAGCGATGCATCGGCATCGCCTGGCGCGCCATTGCACGCACTTCAGTCGGCATCGCCCACCGGAAGGTCACAGAGGCGGCGCTATACCTCTATCGCACATTTTGAGTATCCCGCGCTTTGCGTGAAAAGCGCGGGACTGTATCGCGAGAATCGGAGTTAATTATGTCGAATTTTGTCGAATTCACTTTCCGAGGGCAGCCAGGCTACAGCGAGCCGACAGCTCGGGAGGTCATCACCAGTTCAATTCCCGTCCGGACGATCGCTATCTACTGCTTTGACCCTCGGGCGGCTGACGCCGCGCAAGCGGTGGCCGATTACTTCGGTGACGAGGTTTACCCTGGTGACCTTGTTCTCGACGAGGCCGACAGGAAGATAGGTTCCACAGCGACGGTGTTCCCCCTCATCGTCGGGGGTGGACGCGCAGCGGACGCTCTTCGCTCGATCACGGTCTCCCAGCACCTCTTCGGAATCGAGCGGGTTGTCGTCGTACACCACTCCTTCTGCGGCGCCACCTCTTTCACGGCAGAGGGAATCTCCGCTGCGTGGAAACATGAGCATCACACCGACATCTCGTCACTGTACGACTGGGACGGCATCTCCATCGCCGACTTCGAAAAATCACTCAACTACGATGTAAGCCTGATCCGCAACAGCCCGGGCACCCCGAAGCACATTGAGATCTACGGCCTTTTCTACGACATCGGTTCCGGCGAGCTGACCGAGGTCGTTCGCGACGTTCCTGCCAAGGTTGCGTAGCAATCCGTGGGCAGGTGCAGCGGGAGGGTAAACCGGGCATGACGAGGTGGAACGGGGCTGCGGGTCGGCAAGAAGTTGAGTAAGCGCAGGTCTCCGTCGGCCAGAAGCTCCGGAGCTTGCTTGAGAGGGTCCGCACTCCGCAGTACGCGTCACGCAGGGGTGTGGACTCGCAGGCTGCCTGGTCCAGCAGTTCTCCGCCCCGGAACGCGGCGGCGCGCAGGTGGGCGAGCGCGACTGGCTCGGCCTCCGGCGGCTGTTCGCCGCCGGAGGCACCCTCGCACCCGAACACGCAGCCACCGGCAGCGCCGTGCTCGCGCCGGATTGGCCGCTGCCACCGCGCTGTTCGCGCTCCGGCCCCGCCACACACCCTGACCACAGAGCCGCTGCTGCTCAGGGCGGGCCCACAACCACAGCCTCCTGCTGGACGGGCATCGCACCGCCTCTCACTCATTTCGTGCGGCACCCACTCGAAGGAGTGACAGTGGAGTTCCCACCAGCTCCCTCTCAAGAAAGGGAGATCACCATCATGGAACGCAACCTCCTCGTGATCGGGGCCACCGGTAAAACCGGCGGCCACACCAGCGAACTCCTGCTCCAGCGTGGGCACCGCGTCCGCGCACTCGTCCGCGGTCTCGACGTCCGCGCCGAGCGGCTCACCGCCCTCGGAGCGGACGTCGTGGAAGGCGACGTCCTCGACCTGGACTCCCTGGCCCAGGCGACCAAGGGGATCGACGCCCTGTACTTCACCTATCCGATCCGCCCCGGCCTGATGGACGCCACCGCGAACGTGGCCCAGGCGGCGGAGGAGAACGGGGTCCGGGCGATCGTGAACATGTCGCAGGTCTCCGCCCGCCGCAAAACCGCCAGCAACGCGGCACGCCAGCACTGGGTGGCCGAACGCGTCCTGGACCACTTCCCGGTCCCCGTCACCCACATCCGCCCGACGTTCTTCGCCCAATGGCTGATCGACACCTGGGCCGACGGAACCGGCGAACTGCGCCTGCCGTTCGCCGACGGACGCCACGCCCCCATCGCGGAAAGCGACCAGGCGAAGGTGATCGCGGCCATCCTGGAAGACCCCGCCCCGCACGCCGGCCAGATCTACCCGCTGTACGGAGCCGAGGAGCTCAACCACTACGAGATCGCCGAGAAGATGTCGCGGGCTCTGGACCGTGAAGTCACCTACGTTCCCATCGAACTCGACGAATTCGCCGCCATCCTGCGCGGGCGCGGCGCGCCGGACCACCTGATCCAGCACCTGCTCGCCGTGGCCGTCGACTACCGCAACGGCGTCTTCGCCGGCACCGACGACCTGGTGAAGACGATCGGCGGCAGCGACCCCCTCGACGTCGAGGGCTTCATCGCCCGGAACCGCGCGGCCTTCGACCTGCACACTGCCTGAACGCTGGACAGGACAATGAGCGTTGGTGCATCACTGGATCGTTCCGGGGCTTCGGCCTGGAAATCACGCGCGCGGCGCTCGCGGCAGGACATCAGGTGGTGGCAACCGCACGGAAGGCGAAGGCCGTCCGCGAGCAACTCCGCGACGCCGGTGACGCGCTGCCGGCCGTGCCGTTGGACGTGACCGACCTCGAAAGTGACCAGGCGGCTGTCGACGCAGCAGTCGAACGGTTCGGATGCATCGACATCCTGGTCAACAACGCCGGCGCCGGCCTGCTCGCCGCCATCAGCTCCATCGCGGGCTTCGCCACCGTGCCGGGCTGGGGCATCCACGCCTCCACGAAGTTCGCCGTCAAGGGATGCACCGAGACCCTCCACGCGGAACTGGCGCCCCTGAGCGTCCACCTTCACCAAGGGGCAGTGCCCACCGTGCGCGGTCCGAACCCGGTGCACAACCTCCCGCGAAAGTGCCCGGAATGTGGGCTTCCCGCCGCGAGAAATCCGCGATCTGCGCGTATGCGTCCGTGCCGAGCAGCAGACGCCCAAGTGGCAAGCCCGGTATGCGGTTCGCTCCAAAGTGGAGGGGACCGTCAACGAATTCGCCCATGGACAGGGCATGCGCCGCTGCCGCGAGCCGTCAGCGACTGACACCGACAGATACAAGTTCCCCGATCGATGCAAGATCCCTACAGAGTCAAGCTCAGGCTCAGTCCTTCGCCGAGTCAGCCCGCAGGGGCGGTGGTCGGACCGTGGACCGGTCGGCACTCGAAGGCTGTCCAGCCGCTCCCGGCCGGGGCCGCGAGCAGGTCGAAGCCGCCGGCAGTGAACAACTCGCCCCATTCCACGGCGGTGCGCTCGCGACCGCCGGTGATCAGCAGCATGTCCAGGTCCACGACGGCCGCGAGATCCGGGGAGGCCGCGCCGACCACCCGCTCCAGGACGAACAGCCGCCGCTCGGGATCCTGTCCCAATGCCTCCCGCACGGTCCGCAGCACACGCACCGCGTCCGCGTCGGGCAGGTCGTGCAGCACCTGCTTGAGTACGAGGGCCTGCGTGTCCGGGGGCACGGTCGCGGTGTCGTCGGCCACGGTCCCGGAGCAGTGTGGGTGGCGGTCCAGCAGCGCCTGGAGGAACAGGCCGTCCCCGCGCAGTTCGGCCACGCGGGAGATGGGGCCCAGGTCGATCAGCGAGGTCAGGTAGTCCAGGTTGCCACGGTGGGTGCTCGCCACGGCCCGGGCGACGCGTCCGGCGGCGTCTGCGTCTGCCCGCAGATGGTCGTGGTACGGCTGCCCGAAGATCTTCGGGAAGGCCGGTTCGCCGGTGCGCAGGGTGTCGAGGATGTCGCGGTACGGCAGCCAGGTGAGTGGGTCGCCGTACAGCAGCACCTGGTCGCGGCGGGACTCGGGCACGTCCGAGCGCAGCAGTTCCGCGGCCGGGGTGAGGCCGAAGCGGCCGTCCGGCCCCTGGGTGAAAACGCCCAGCGCGGCGGCCGCCCGCAGCGCCCGGGCGAGCGCGTCGGGGTCGGCGCCGACGGCCTCGGCCAAGTCGGTCGCGTCGCGCGGGCCGTCGGCCAGGCGGTCGGCGACGCCGAGCCGGGCCAGCGCCCAGATCGCGCGGCTGACCGCGGCAGCCACCGGGAAGAACATCAGCTGGTGGCCGGAGGTCATGCCGGGCAGGGCACCGGGCGAGAACCGCCGGCCGGCGTCGCGGGGCCCGTCGTGCGTATCCGTCACGTCCGCTCTCCTGATTCTCGTCTCGTGGGCATCGTGGGCATGCGGTCCGCGCGGCCGGTCATTCGGCCCGGTTGCCAGTGGCCCGCCCGACCCGGTAGGGCGAGGTCACGTTCTCGTACGACAGATGCATCATCATCCCCAGCACGGCGTGGTCGCCGATGTGGCAGTGGTCCATCCAGATGCCGGGGTTGTCGGCCCGGAAGGCGACCTCCCAGACCTCGCCGACGCGGACGTTCACCGTGTCCAGCCACACCGGACTTCCGGTCACCGGACGGCCGTTGCGGCTCAGCACCAGGACGTGATGGCCGTGCAGATGCATGGGATGGTCGAAGTGGCTGCGGTTGGCGAACCGCAGCCGGACCAGGTCGCCCTCGCGGACGGTGAGGTTCGGGGCATCGGGGAAGGCCATGCCGTTGACCGTCCAGGTGACGCGGAACCGGCCGTCGTAGAAGCCGATCTCGTTGTCGAACACCATCGTCTTGGTACGGGTGAAGCGGCTGCCGGGGCCGAACGGCGTCGGCGCGGGCGTGCCGTAGGGCGTGGGGTCGAACTCGCGCGAGGGGAGGTCCGGTGTCACCTCGCCGCGCCCGTCCGCGCTGATCAGCAGGCCCCGGTCGCGGGCTCCCACGAAGTCCTGGATCTCGGTGAGACGCACGGGCCGGTCCGGCATGACGAACTCGACGTCGTAGCGGCCGCCCGCGCCGATGGCCAGCTTCCGGTCGCTCACCGGCGTGGGACCGCGCACGGCGTTGCCGTCGAGGGCGGTGACCCGGAAGGAGGTGCCGGTGAGGGAGAACTCGTGGGTGAGACGGTCGGAGTTGAGCAGCCGCAGCCGCACCCGCTCGCCCGGCGCTGCCCGGCGGCGCTCCAGGCGGTCGGCGAGGCCGAGCGCGGGCACGGTGGCGCCGTCCTCGGTCTTCCAGGAATGCATGGCGAGGTACCAGTCGTGGTCCACCGGAGCGGGCTTCGGCGGGTCGATGATCAGCGCGCCGAAGAGCCCCTTCATCTGCTGCACGGAGGTCTGCTGGTGGGAGTGGTACCAGTGGGTGCCGGACTCGTCGGGACGGAAGCGGTAGACATGGGTGCCGCCGGGACGGATCGCGTTCTGGGTGACGCCGGGGACACCGTCCTCGGCGTTCGGCACGTCGACCCCGTGCCAGTGGACGGCAACGTTCGCACCGGGCAGTTCGTTCCGTACGGTGACCTCCACCAGCTGGCCCTGCCGCACCCGCAGGGTCGGCCCCGGGAGCTGGCCGTCGAACGCCCAGGCACGCACGGTTCGGCCGGAGGCGAGTCGTACGGTCTTCTCCGCGGCCACCAGCGTGAAGCGGCGGTCGGGGCGCTCGTCGCGGGGGCCGGTCAGGGCGGTCACGGAGGTCGTGCCGCCTGCGGCCGCGGACTCCCCGCCGTCGTGGTGTCCGCCCGCCGCGCCGTCGGCGGGCGCCATGCTCATGCTGTCCGGCAGCTTGCTGCTCGCGGCGGCCAGGTTCACCGTCGCGGTGCCGGCGACGGCGACCGCGGTCACCGCGGCCACGGCCCGCAACGCCCGCACCGGGCGGGAGGCCCGGCGGCGCGGTCGGGAGCGGGCGGCGAGCCAGCGGCGGGTCTGGCAGAACCAGGCGAGGGCGGCGAACAGCACCACCGCCGAGTGGATCAGCAGCGCGGGCCCCAGCAGGGGCGGGGCCAGGACGGTGAACAGCGCCGTCCACAGCCCGACGAGTGCTCCCAGTGCGCCGGTCTGCAGGGGCACGACGGCCGTCGGCGCGAAGGCCGCGATACGGGTCTCCAGGGACGGTCGCCGGACCCAGGTCACCAGGCGCGGCAGGGTGCCGACCAGGGCCGCGGCGGCCGGCACGGCCAGCGCCGGCAGGGCCACGGCGACCCGGTCGACGGCGAACAGCCAGGCCTCCCGGCCCATCAGCGTGACGGTGGTGATCCTCATCAGGACGACCAGCATGCCGATCCCCACGAGGGCCAGCAGCGTCACGGCCCGCGCCCGGCCACGCCGCCGGGACCGCTCCACCGGCCACCGCCCCGCGCAGAGCGCGGCCGTCGTCCAGATCAGTACGTTGAGCGCCGCGGCCTGCATGTCGGCGTTGAGCAGCATCTCGAACACGGTGGCTTCTCCTGAAGCGGGGCGGAACGGTCGAAGGCTGACCGGACGGGACGGTGGGGCCGACGGTCAAGAGCCGACCGGAACGGGGCGGAAGGAGGACGGTCAAGGACCGGCCGGACGGCACGGGCGGAAGGGCGGCACGGTCGCGCACCGGCCGCGCGCAGACGCGGGCCGGTCAGCCACACGCGCGCGCCCGGTGCCGCAACACGCCGTCGTGTCGGCACCGGCGTCACGAACGTGACCCGTACGTTCGCCCCGGCCGCCTGCCGCCCGTCCGTACTCACCTCGACGGCACCGCCGCGTCCGTACCGGTGTCACGGGCAAACCGTGTCCGGGGCGAGCGGTTCCAGGGCGTGGCCCTCGGTCCACAGCTGTCCGGCCGCCGTCAGCAGTGTGCGCCGGTCGCGTTCCGGCGGGCCCGGCCGGGCCGGAAGCAGGGGTACGGCGGTGCTGGCGCCGGAGCGGACCGAGCGGTGCTGGCGGGCGATGGCGGTGAGGCCCTGCCCGGGGCCGGCCTCCAGCAGCAGGTGGCCGCCGGTGGCGAGCAGCGCGTCGAGGGCGGGCCAGAACAGCACGGGGTCCGCGAGCTGCCGGGCCCAGAACTCCGGCCGGACCGCGTGGGCGGCGTCGAGCGGACCGCCGGTGTAGCCCGAGTACAGCGGCCAGGCCGGTGCCCCGGGCCGGACCGCCGCCACCAGGTCGCGGCCCCGCTCTGCGGCCCGTTTCATGACGGGGCTGTGGAACGCCTGCCGCGCGGCCGCCCGACGGCAGGTCAGGCCGTCGGCGCGCAGCTTCTCCTCGACCTGCCGCAACTGCGGGTCGGGGCCGGCCAGCAGGGTCTGCCGGGGCGCGTTGACGGCGGCGGCCACCACCTGGCCGCCGGTCGGCAGGTATCCGGCGAGTTCGTCCACGGACGCGGCGACCGCGAGCATGCCGCCCGGCCCGGTCGCGACCGCCGCGTCGACCCGGTCGCGCAGCACACGGACGGCGTCCGGCAGGGTGAACACGCCCGCGACGGTGGCCGCCACGAGCTCACCGACGCTGTGTCCGAGGAGCGCGGCGGGGGTGACGCCCCAGCCGAGCACCATGCGGCCCAGCGCGTACCCGATGCCGAAGAGCAGCGGCTGGGCGCGGGTCGCGTCGTCGAGCGGCACGTCCGGGTCACCCGAGAGCCATTCGTCGCGCAGCCGGTGTCCCTCGGGTCCGAGTGCGGCGAAGACCCGGTCAAGTGCCTGGGTGAACAGCGGCTCGTAGCCGTACAGCCCGGTGGCCATGCCGAGGTGCTGCGTGCCCTGGCCGGGGAAGAGCAGGACGACGGGGCGGTGCCGCGGGGGGCGGGGCGGGTGACCGCCGCTCAGGGCCCCCACGGCCTCGTCGACGGTGCCGGCGACGGCGGCGCCCCGCACGAGGCCCGTGCCGCGCCGGTCGGCGACGAGCCGGACCGCACGCGGCAGCCGGTCCGGCGTGTCGTCCAGGGTCAGGTACCGGCGCATCGCGTACCGCCGACGGCTCTCGCGTTTCTCGTCCGGCGCCGACCACAGCAGCAGATACGGGGCCGTTCGCGTGGGTTCCACCGCGCTCACCTCCAGGCTCGACCGGACGAAGCCTGGGCACGGCCTCTCGAATACCCGTGGAGGCGTCCTGAACCCCCGGCTCGGGCGGCCCGGGGGCGCGTCTCTCCAGCGATCCTCCGCGCGTGCTCGAGATCGCCCCCCGAGGCTGGGCGCCCAGGTCGGCGGCCGTGAGGCCCGGGTGGACGGAGAGGTCTGAGTCATGGACTGGTGGACGCACATCCTGGTGCCGGTGGCCGTGGTCGCCGGCGGCATGGCGGCGGGCGGCATGATGATCGCCGTGCTCGGCGCGCCCCTTCTGCTGACGCTGCCGCCGCAGCGATACGTCGCCCTGCACCAGCTGCTGGTGACACGGTTCGACCCCTTCATGCCGGCGTGTCTGCTCACCGCGCTGGCGGCGAACCTGGCGCTGGCGGTGGTGGCCCCCCGGGACGCCGCGCAGGCGCTGTACGCCGTGGCGGTCGTGTTGCTGACCGGTACCGTCCTCGTCTCGCTGACGCGGAACGTCCCGATCAACAAGTGGCTCAAGACGCTCGACCCCGACTCCCTGCCGCCGGACTTCGACCGGCTGGTGCACCGGCGGGTGCGCTGGCGCAACTGGAACCTGGTGCGCGCCTCCTTCACCCTCGTCGCGCTCGGCGTCAACGGCGTGGCGATCGGCGTGTTGGTCTAGGCCCGGTCGCCGCGCTCCGGGCCCCGCCCCCTCTGCCGCGGGGCTCTTCCCTTTCCGCACTCCGGAGGTGTGCGCAATGACGAGCGAACCACGGGCGGCCCTGCGGCCGCCCGAGAACGTCCCCGACGCGGACGGCCGTCCCGTCGTCGGCCTGGACATGCCGGCGGCGGGACGGGCGCTGCGGCTGCTGTTCGCGGCCGTCGCCGTGTGGTACCGGGTGGACCGTGACAGCCGGTTCGACGGGGCCTACTTCCTGCGCACGGTGCTGTGCTTCGTCCTGGTCGCCGTCGCCTACACGGTGGCCTACCGGCTGCTGTCGGCACGGTTGCTGGACCGAGTGAGCCCGTGGACGGGCACCGCGCTGTTCCTGCTGCCGTCGCTGCTCTACCCACTGGACATCGGCCCGGCCGCCCTGCACGACGGGCTGGGCCTGTACACGCTGCTCGGGTTCGTGCTGTGCCCGTTGACCCGGTACGCGGGCGCCGAGGTGACGGCGTTGCCGGCGCTGGTGACCGGGCGGCGCAGGCACCGGCTGTACTCGCCGTTCAACATCGCCGACCGGGCCGACATCGCCTTCCGCACCTCTCCCGGCGGGAAGTGGTGGACGGTTGCCGCGGTGGTGACCGGCTGCTACTTCGTCGCGGTCTGGGTGCTGCCGCTGATGCTGGTGACAACCCCGGTCAAGGACGCGGTGGACGGCTACGAGCCGCCCATGTGGTGGTCCCTGGTCCTGCTGCTGCCGGCGGCCTGTCTCGCGCTGCGGGCCCGTCGCGCCGGTCCGGGCCCGGACCGGCGGACCTGGGGGCTGGCCGCGCTGTTCCTGGTGTGCGCCGTCCCGGCCGGGACGAACGTGCCGGACATGCTGTGGGGCGGCATCATGCTCATCGGCATCGTCACAGCCGTCGTCCGGGGCGTACGGCGACTGCGGCGCCGTACGCCGGCGGCGGGCTGAGGCGCCTCCTCCCCCGTCGCCGCGGCCCCGGCCGCCGGTTCGTCCGGCGGCCGGGGCCGACGTTCGTCCGCGGGGCTCACTTGCGGCCGTGCGAGGCGCCGTCCTCCCGGGGCAGCAGGAACACCAGGCCCAACGTGACCAGGACGACGGCGAGTTGGGCCAGCATGGTCACGACGACGGCGTCCACGTAGTCGCCCGGGCGCGCGGCGGCCGGGTCGTCCACGAGCGCGTAGAACACCCCGCCGGTGACGGCGACGCCGACGGCGGCGCCCGCCTGCCGGAAGGTGGAGAACACCCCGGACGCGGAGCCCGCGTCGGCCCGCGCGACACCGCTGAGCGTGACGTTGAGGACGGGTGTGCTGACCAGGCCGATGCCGATCCCGAACAGCAGCAGTCCCGGCACCACCGCAGGCACCGTGAGGGAGCGTCCCGCGGCCGCGACGGTGACCGTCAGCAGCGTCACGCCGGCCACCGCCGCGAGGTTGCCGCCGATCAGCACCCGCCGCCCGTGCCTGCGGGCCAGGGGGATCGCCAGGAAGGAGGAGAGCGCGGTGCCGAGCGCCCACGGCAGCAGGCACTGTCCGGCCCGCTGGGCGTCGAAGCCGAGGGCGTGCTGGAGGAACAGGACGAAGACGAAGAAGAACCCGGTCATCAGCGCGGCGAGGTTGAACGTCACCAGCACGCCGGCCGTGAAGACCCGCCCGCCGAACAGGTGCAGGGCGATCAGCGGGGCACCGCCCGCCCGTTCGCGCCGTCGCTGGTGTGCCACGAGCAGTCCCAGCGCCGGTGCCGAGGCGGCCAGCGCCGCCCACGCCCACCAGGGCCAGCCCAGTTCCCTGCCGTAGGTCAGTGGGCACAGGAACAGCAGCAGCGCCACGGCCGCGAGCCCCACCCCGGCCAGGTCGAGGCGGCGGCCGTCCGGTTCCCGGGACTCCCCCAGGTAGCGGAGCCCGCCGATCACGGCCAGCACGCCGACGGGCAGGTTCACGAGGAACAGGGCGCGCCAGCCCCAGCCGAACAGGTCGGCCTGCACCAGAACCCCGCCCAGAACGGGTCCGGCCACACTGGCCAGACCGATCACGGCAGCGTACAGGCCCATCGCCGGGCCGCGGCGGGCGGGCGGCACCATCAGCTGGAGCACCGTGAGGACCTGAGGTCCCATCAGGGCGGCCGAGGCCCCCTGCAGGACCCGGGCGAGCACCAGCAGCGGCACGCTGCCGGCCGCCGCGGCCAGCGCCGAGGCGAGGGTGAACCCCACGGTCCCGGCGAGGAAGACACGGCGGCGCCCCACGAGGTCGCCCAGCCGGCCGCCGGTGACCAGCAGCAGGGCGAAGGGCAGGGCGTATCCGGCGAGCACCCACTGCGCGGCGGCCTCCCCGGCGCCGAGATCGTGCTGGATCTCGGGCACTGCGACGTTGACGCCCATGACGTCGAACTGGTTCATGAACGCGGCCAGCAGGACCACGGCCAGCGCCCGCATCGGGCGCCGGGTCGCGGGTGCGGTCGGCGGGCCCTCCGGGGCCACGGGGGGCCTGGGCGTGGCGCTCATGACAGCAGCGCCACGGCCAGGGCGTTGACGGCCAGCGCGGCCAGCGCGAACACGGTCCGCAGCCGGTGCCAGGAGCGCCAGGGCAGCCGCGGGTCCTGCCAGTCGGCCGGCAGGGCCGCCGGGTCCAGGGCGTGCACCTTCTTGTTGATCGGCACGTTGCCGAACTGGGAGACGACCTGTACTCCGACCATGGCCAGCAGCGCCACGCCGAACAGCGCGCGGACGGTGCCGCCGTCGGCCACGAACAGCAGGGCGAGGTCGGCGAGGACTCCCACCGTGACCACCAGCGGCATCACCGGGTGGTAGCCCTCGCCGAGTTTGCGGTGGAGTTCCACGTACCGGTCCGCGGGCAGCGTCTGCACCGCCGGCAGCACACTGACCGCCACGGCGAAGAACACTCCCGCCACGATGCCGCTGCCGATGACGGCAGCCGTGCCCAGCAGTTCGATCATGGGCCCTCACTTCTGCGCCCGCCCCACGGCGGACGACGACTGATGGCGACGGATGACACGACGTCGCTGGACAGTGCCCGTGCGGCCTCAAGACCCATTCGAGCCGGGCTCGACAGCGGCCCCGCGTCCGGGCGGGGCCGGTGCGCTCCATCGTGGCTCGAGAAACGCCCGAGGGGTGCCGGACAGCCTGTCGGCACCGGTCGCGCCGAGCCGTGTGCGGCCCGCGTCCGCCGTACGCGCCGTACGTCGCCGGAGAGCGCGTCCCGCCCTCCGCCGCCGGGCGTGCGGTGCGACTTCACCGCCCCGGCCGACACCCCAACACGAGGAGCGCACATGTCTGGTATCGCCGGATGGGTCGACCACCGTCGCGACCTGACGCGCGAGCGGGCCACTGTCCGCGCGATGACCGCGACCATGGCCTGCCGCGGCCCCGACGGAGAGGGACTGTGGTCCAGCGAGCGCGCGGTGCTCGGCCACCGCCGCCAGATCACCGTGGCCCCGAAGGCGCCGCCCGAACCGGTCGCGTTCCTCTCCGACGGCGAGACGGTGGCGGTGGCCGCGCTCGACGGGGAGATCTACAACGCGGCCGGGCTGCGCCGGGAGCTGGAGGCGTCCGGGCACCGCTTCCGCGGCGACGGTCACACCGAGGTCGTCCTCGCCGCCTACCTGCGCTGGGGCGCGGACTGCGTACGGCGGCTGGTGGGCGTCTTCGGCATCGCCGTGTGGGACCACCGCGCCCAGGAACTGCTGCTGGCCCGGGACCGGCTCGGGAACAAGCCGATGTTCTACCACCCCACCGAGCACGGAGTGGTCTTCGGCTCGGAGCGCAAGGCGATCCTGGCCCATCCGCTCGTCGAACCGGTCGTCGACCTGGACGGCCTGCGGGAGATCCTCTCCTACGCCGGGACGCCCGGGCACGGTGTCTTCCGCGGGATGCACCAGGTCCGCCCCGGCCATCTGGTGCGGGTCAGCCGCGCGGGCCTGCGCGAGGAGACGTACTGGGCGCTCGAGGCCCGGGAGCACACCGACGACCTGGACACCACCGTGCGCACCGTACGGGAGTTGCTGGAGCAGGCGGTGGCCGAGCAGCTGGACGCCGACGTGCCGCTGTGCCTGATGCTGTCGGGCGGTCTCGACTCCAGCGGGGTGACCGCGCTCGCCGCCCGGGTGCTGCGCGAGCGGGGCGCGCCGCCGCTCAGGACGTTCACCGCCTCCTTCCGCGAGGAGAAGGAGTTCCAGGCCGACGAGGTGTGGTCGACGCCGGACGCCCCCTACGCATGGGAACTGGTCGAAAAGGTCGGGGCCGAGCACACCGACGTGGTGCTCGGCACGGAGGACTTGCTGGATCCCGTGGTGAAGGCCAACACCCTGCGGGCGAAGGACGTGCCGAGCCCGCTGGGCAACATGAACACCTCGCTGTACGTGCTCTTCCGGGCGATCCGGGAGCACGCCGACGTGGCGGTCCTCGGCGACGCCGCCGACGGGATCTTCGGCGGCACCATGTGGATGTCCATGCCGCCGCTGCTCAAGGCGCGGACGTTCCCGTGGACGGCGATGGCGCAGTGGAGCGGCGGCCGCAACGGGATGGGCACCGACCTGCTGGAGCCCGGCCTGCTGGCCAAGCTGGATGTGCCCGGCTACTGCTCCGACCGCTACCAGGAGGCGATGGCGCGCGTCCCGCACGTGCCCGGGGCCTCCGGCGAGGAGCGCCGGATGCGGGAGATCTGGTACCTCAACGTCACCAGTTGGCTGGAGACCCTGCTGCCGCACAGCGAGTCGGTGGCGCAGTCGCTGGGCCTGGCCCTGCGCCTGCCGTACTGCGACCACCGACTGGTCGAGTACGTGTTCAACGCGCCGTGGTCGATGAAGGGCTTCGACGGCCGGGAGAAGAGCCTGCTGCGGGCGGCGCTCACCGACGTCCTGCCCGAGTCGATCCTGCAGCGGCGCAAGTCGCCCTACCCGGTGACGCAGGACGTCGCGTACGCGCGCGCCCTGTGCGACGGGTTGCGCCGCCTGGCGGCCGACCGTGACGCGCCGGCCGCCGGACTGATCGACACCGAGGCGGCCCGGGTGTTCACCGAGGACCCCGAGGCCCTGGTCACCGGACCTCGTGCCTGGGTGGCCCGCACCCACGTCGAGATGCTCTTCCAGCTCAACGACTGGCTGGACCGCTACCGGGTCCGCCTGGCCCTGTGAGCCCTCAGGCCGCCCGCCGTTCTTCCATCCGCCCCACATCCCAGGGAGTTCCGCATGCCCGACACGCACGCCCCCAGCGCGTCCGACGCCACGGACGCCCCCGACGCCGCCGCCCTGCTGGAGCTCGGGCAGAGCTACTGGGCGTCCAAGACCCTGCTCAGCGCCGTCGAACTCGGACTGTTCAGCCTGCTGGCCGAAAAGCCGGCAGCGGAGCCGGAGATCCGTGAGCGGCTCTCGCTGCACCCTCGCGCCACCCGCGACTTCCTGGACGCGCTGGTCGGTCTCGGCGCGCTGGAGCGCGAGGGCGACGTCTACCGCAACAGCCCCGCCGCCGACCTCTACCTCGACCAGGCCAAGCTGCCCTACCGGGGCGGCTTCCTGAAGATGCTGAACTGGCAGTTCAACCTGTGGGCGCAGCTGACGGACCTGCTGCGCACCGGCGCGCCGCAGACGAAGGGGCCCACGCGTTTCGACGACTTCTACTCCAAGCCGGAGGCGGTCCGCGGCTTCATGATCGCCATGGACGGCGCCAACGCGCTGGTCGGGCCCGCGCTGGCCAAGGAGTTCGACTGGAGCGGCCGCACCTCGTTCATCGACATCGGCGGCGCCCGGGGCAACCTCGCCGCCGCGATCGTGAAGGAGCACCCACACCTGCGGGGCGCCAGCTTCGACCTCCCGCCGGTGGAGCCGTTCTTCGACGAGCACGTGGCCCGGCTCGGTCTCGCGGACCGGCTCGACTTCCACGCCGGCGACTTCTTCACCGGCCCGCTGCCCTCCGCCGACGTGCTGATCTTCGGCCACGTCCTGCACGACTGGAACGACGAACAGCGCCTGACCCTGCTGCGCAAGGCCTACGACGCGCTGCCCGCAGGCGGTGCGGTCCTCATCTACGACGCCCTCATCGACGACGAGCGGCGCGACCCGAAGAACCTGCTGCTCAGCCTGAACATGCAACTGGTCACCGCGGGCGGCTCCGAGTACTCCGGCGCCGACTGCCGCGGCTGGCTCGCGCAGGCGGGCTTCGAGCGCACCGAGACGCTGCCGCTGACGGACGCCGACTCCCTGATCGTCGGCCACAAGGGCGGCACGGCCGGCTAGCCGTACGGCAGCCCCTGCCCCGACTGTCACCCATCGCCGTATGCCCCACCCCGTAAGGAGACCCGTACCGTGACCTCTCTGCCCCTCAGCACCGACACCGGCCTGTCCAGGCGGCGGATGCTCCTCGGCGCCGGCCTGACCGCGGGCGCCCTGCTGGGCGCGCTGCCCGGCGCCTCCCGGGCAGCCGCGGCCCCAGCCGCGCGGTCCGGCAAGGCCTCCGTGTACGACGTCGTCGTCGCCGCGGGCTCGGTCACCGCGCCGGCCAAGGTGCCCGCCGGACCCGTGTCGTTCCGGGTCAGCACGCCCACGGAGGGCGGCATGGGGCTGCCGCTCGTCCAGCTGCGGGTCCCCATCGACAAGTACCTCGACGACCTGACCACGATGACGAACGCGCCCACGCCCGACGAGGCCGCCGCGGCCGCCGCCGTGGTCGAGAGCGAGGCGGTGAACCTCGGCGGTGCCGCGGTCCAGCCCGGCATCGACGCGGTGTTCACCCAGATCCTGTGGCCGGGCACGTACTACTTCATCGCCTACGACTTCGACAGCAGCGAGCGTCCGGTCGCGCACCGGCTGACCGTCGAGGGGGTGGGCCGCGGGGAGCCTCCCGTGCCCGTGGACGTGATCCGGCACACCCCGTCCGGGTTCTGGGTGTCCGGCGGCGGACAACTGCACGCCAACGGCACGCACCTGTGCGTCAACGACTCCGGTGTGCTCAACGAGGCCGTGCTGCTGCCCGTGCGGCCGGGCACGACCGCCGCCGAGGTGGACGCGTTCTTCGCAGCGCTGCGCGACGGCACCCCACCGCCGTCGTACCCGATCATCGGCGGTGCCGCCGGGTCCCCGCCGCTGTCCCCGGGCCGCTCGGCGCGGGTGGGGCTGCCGCTGCGGCCCGGTGGCTATGTGCTCAGCTCGTGGATCACCAGCACCACCACCGGCCGGCCCAGGGCGTTCGACGGCTTCTACAAGCTGGTGACACTGGCATGAGCGGGAGAGCCGACACCGTCGACGACTGGAAACCGCCGCCGGTCGCGATCGCCCGCGCGGCCAACCGGATCGTGCGGCCGCTGCTGATGTCGCCCCTGCACGTCCTCGTCAGCCGGCGGCTGATGCTGCTCGAGTACACCGGCCGCCGCACCGGGACCCGCTACCGGATCCCGGTGGCCTACCGGCCCTGGGGCGACGACTGCGACGAGATCCTCGCGACCAGCGTCGGCACCGGCTGGCCCGTGAACCTGCGCGGAGGCCGGCCGGTGCGGCTGCGCCTGCGGGGCCGCTGGCGGACGGCCGAACCGCGGGTCGTGGAGGACCCGGCACAGGTCGCCGACCTGCTCGGCGACCTCGCCGGCCGGCAGGGCCCGGGCGCGGTCGCCGCCCTGCGGGTCGGGCTGCCCGGCGACCGCCAGCCCACCCGTGACGAGCTGCTGCTGGCCGGCTCGCGGGTGCGGGTCGGACGGTTCCGGATCACCGGCTGACGGCTTTCAGCCGCCCTTCACACGGGCTCGAGACCCCACCAGCACGATCGACCCACAGGAACGAGGAGGCATCAATGGCGCACAGGACCCTCGTCGTCGCGAAGATGAACCCGGAGGACACCGAGGCGGTGGCCAAGATCTGGGCCGAGTCGGACGCGACCGAACTGCCGTACATGGTCGGCGTCTCGCGCCGCACCCTGTTCCGGTTCCACGGCCTGTACTTCCAGTTGGTCGAGGCCGAGCAGGACATCACCGAGAACCTCTACCGGGCCCGCAGTCACCCCCTCTACCAGGACATCCACACCAAGCTCGCCCGGTTCATGACGCCGTACGACCCCGACTGGCGCGAGCCCAAGGACGCCATGGCCGAGGCCTTCTACACCTGGACGCCCAACCGGTGAACGCCACCGGTGCCGGCGTCCCCGGCGACGAGGAGAAGAACGTGACTCCCCCACCTGTGGTGCGCAAGGTCAGCCGCGCCGCGGTCGAACCGAACCGGAAGCGCGGCGGTGACGTCCGCATCCTGCTCAGTCCGCGCACCGTCCACTCGACGTCGGGTTTCGGCGGTTCGCTCACGCTGGAGCCCGGAGAGTACGTGTGCGAGCACCTCCACCCGTACTCCGAGGAGTTCGTGTACGTCATCACCGGCCGGCTGCAGATCCGGATCGGCGAGGAGCTGATCGACCTGGCGGCGGACGACTCGGTCATGGTGCCCAAGGGCGTGCGGCACCGCATGGTCAACCTGTGCGGCGAGCCGGCCCGGGTCATCTTCCACCTGGCACCGCTGGCGCCGCGGCCCGAACTGGGCCACGTCGACACGGAGTTCCTGCCGGAGCGGTCGGACGAGCCGGCCCCGCCTGTCGGTGGCGCGCGATGAACGCCCCGCGTGTCGCCGTCACCGGCATCGGCGTGGTGGCGCCCGGAGGCGTCGGCCGTGACGCCTTCTGGTCGATGCTCACGGCGGGGCGCACCGCCACCCGGCGCATCACCTTCTTCGATCCGGCCGGCTTCCGCTGCCAGGTGGCCGCCGAGGCCGACTTCGACCCGGCCGCGCACGGGCTGAGCCCGCAGGAGATCCGGCGGATGGACCGCGCCGCCCAGCTCGCCGTCGTGGCCACCCGCGAGGCCCTGCTGGACTCCGGGCTGGACCTGGACGCCCGGGAGCCGACCCGCACCGCGGTCACCGTGGGCAACGCGGTGGGCTGCACGATGGGCCTGGAGCAGGAGTACCGGGTGGTCAGCGACGGCGGCCGCAAGTGGCTCGTCGACCACGAGTACGCGGTGCCCCATCTGTACGACTACTTCGCGCCCAGTTCGCTGGCGCGGGAGGTGGCCTGGGCGTGCGGGGCCGAGGGACCGACCGCGGTGGTCTCGTCCGGGTGCACCTCGGGCATCGACGCGCTGGGGCACGCGACGGCGCTACTGCGCGACGGCAGCGCCGATGTGGTGATCGCCGGCTCGACCGACGCGCCCATCTCCCCCATCACCCTGGCCTGCTTCGACGCCATCAAGGCCACCTCGACCTACAACGACCAGCCCGACGCGGCCTGCCGCCCCTTCGACGCGGAGCGGCGCGGGCTGGTCCTCGGGGAGGGCGCCGCCTTCTTCGTCCTGGAGTCGCTGGAGGCGGCCCGCCGCCGGGACGCGCGCGTCTACTGCGAGATCGCCGGCTACGGCGGGCGCGCCAACGGCTACCACATGACAGGGCTCAAGCCGGACGGCCGGGAGATGGCGGAGGCAATCCGGGTGGCCCTCGACGAGGCCCGGCTCGACCCGGACGCCGTCGACTACGTCAACGCCCACGGCTCGGGCACCCGGCAGAACGACCGGCACGAGACCGCGGCGGTGAAGACGACCTTGGGCGAGCACGCCTACCGGGTACCGATGAGCTCGATCAAGTCGATGGTGGGGCACTCGCTCGGCGCGATCGGTTCCATCGAGGTGGCTGCCTGCGCGCTGGCCGTCGCGCACGACGTGGTGCCGCCCACCGCCAACCTGACCCGGCCCGACCCCGAGTGCGACCTGGACTACGTGCCGGTGACGGCGCGTGAGCACCGCACGGACGTCGCGCTGTCCGTCGGCAGCGGGTTCGGTGGTTTCCAGAGCGCCATCGTGGTGGCCGACCCCGAGGCGGTGCCCGCATGACGGCCGTGGTCACGGGACTGGGCGTGATGGCCCCCAACGGAACGGACACCGAGGCGTACTGGGCGGCGACGCTGGACTGCAAGAGCGGCATCGACCGAATCGAGCGGTTCGACCCCTCGTCGTACCCGGTGACGCTGGCCGGCGAGGTCAGCGGATTCGATCCGGCGGACCATGTGCCGAGCCGGCTGCTGGTGGAAACCTCCGCCATGAGTCATCTGGCACTGGCGGCCGGGCAGATGGCGATCGAGGACGCCGGTGTGGTGCCGGCCGAGCTGCCCGAGTACGAGATGGGCGTGGTCACGGCGAACGCCACCGGCGGCGTGGAGTTCGGCCAGCGGGAGCTGCAGAACCTGTGGAACGGCTCGCCCTCGGACGTGGGCGCCTACATGTCGATCGCCTGGTTCTTCGCGGCGACCACCGGGCAGTTGTCGATCCGGCACAAGTTGCGCGGGCAGTGCGGTGTCGTGGTCAGCGAGCAGGCCGGCGGCCTCGACGCCATCGGTCAGGGCCGCCGGCTGCTGCGGAGCGGGCACCGGATGGTCATGGTGGGCGGGACCGAGTCGGCCATGTCGCCGGCGGGCCTGGTCGCCCAGTTGCCCGGGCACCTCAGCCGGCGCGACGACCCGGCCCGCGCCTATCTGCCTTTCGCCGCCGACGCCTGTGGCCATGTGCCGGGCGAGGGCGGCGCCATTCTGATCGTCGAGGACGCGCGGCGGGCCGCCGAGCGCGGTGCCGCGCACCGCTACGGCGAGATCGCCGGATACGCCGCCACCTTCGACCCGGCCCCCGGGCGCGGGCGGCCGCCGACGCTGCGCGTCGCCATGGAACGGGCCCTGGCGGACGCCGGGGTGGCCCCCGCCGATGTGGACGTGGTGTTCGCGGACGCCTCCGGGGTCCCGCACCTGGACCGCGCGGAGGCCGAGGCGATCTCGGCGGTCTTCGGCCCGCACCGGGTGCCGGTGACCGCGCCCAAGTCGATGACGGGACGGCTGTACGCCGGGGCCGGCGCCCTCGACGTGGTGGCGGCGCTGCTGTCGATCCGCGACGGCGTCGTCCCGCCCACCGCCAACGTCACCGAGCCCGGCCCGGACTACGACATCGATCTGGTGGTCGAACGCCCCCGGCGCGCGCCCGTCTCCACGGCGCTGGTGCTCGCCCGGGGGCACGGCGGCTTCAACTCCGCCCTCGTGGTCCGGGCCGTGCAGGACTGAACCCACCTAGGGGTGTTTCGAAGGTCCCGCACAGCACCCACGGCGCCCGGCACGCCGAGAGCGCGCACCGGACACCGCGGGCACCGCACAGGACTTTCGAAACACCCACTGGCACGCCAACTGGAGGAACCCATGCAGGACTTCACCCTGGACGACCTGCGGCGCGTGATGCGCGCGTCGGTGGGCGTCGACGACTCGGTGGACCTGGAGTCGGACATCGCCGGCACCGAGTTCACCGACCTGGGCTACGACTCGCTGGCCCTGCTGGAGATCGTCGCCAAGATCGACAAAGAGTACGGCACGGCCATCCCCGAGGACGCGGTCCAGGACCTGACCACGCCCGGGAAGCTGGCCGAGTACGTCCGCGGCCGGCTGCCCGGGGCGGTGGCCTCGTGACCGCCCGCACCGAGTGCTCGGTGCGCATCGACGCGCCGATGGACCTGGTCTGGGACATGACCAACGACGTGGAGTCGTGGCCGCGGCTGTTCACCGAGTACGCCCGGGTCGACGTCCTGGAGCGCGAGGGCGACACCGTGCGGTTCCGCCTGACGATGTACCCGGACGAGAACGGCGAGGTGAACAGCTGGGTCTCGCTGCGCACGGCCGACCCGGCGACCCGCACGGTGCGGGCGCACCGGGTGGAGACCGGCCCGTTCGAGTTCATGCGCCTGTTCTGGGACTACCGCGAGACCGACGGCGGCGTGGAGATGCGCTGGGTCCAGGAGTTCCACGTGAAGGAGGAGATGCCCTTCGACGACCGGGCGATGGCCGCGCACCTGGAGAAGAACAGCGCCGTGCAGATGGCGCACATCAAGGAACGCGTCGAGGCGGCCGCCGCCGCACGGACTGTGGAGAGGTCATGACGAGCGTGCAGTTGACGGACCGGAACGTGCTGGTGACGGGCGGCACCCGGGGCATCGGGCGGGCGATCGTGCTCACTCTGGCGCGGGCCGGGGCCAACGTCCTGACCTGCCACCGGCAGAAGAACGAGGCGGCCTCCTCGCTCGCCCGCGAGCTGAAGGAGATACCGGGCGAGCACCACCTGGTCCGTGCGGACGTCGGGGATCCGGCGCAGGTGCGGCGGCTGCTGGAGGAGGCGCGTTCCCGGTACGGCTCGTTGGACGCCGTTGTCAACAACGCCGGTGTCATCAGCCACATCCCCTTCGAGAAGCTTCCCGAGGGCGAGTGGCACCGGGTGCTCGACACCCATCTCACGGCCGCCTACCTGGTGACGCAGCAGGCGCTGCCGCTGCTCGGCGAGGGCGCGTCGGTGGTCAATGTGGGCTCCCGGGTGGCCACGGTCGGTCTCCCGCAGCGGGCTCACTACACGGCCGCCAAGGCCGGCCTGATCGGTCTGACCCGGTCGCTCTGCAAGGAGCTGGGCGGACGCGGAATCCGGGTCAACATGGTCGACCCGGGCGTGATCGAGACGGAGGCGGCGGCCGAACTCCCGCCCGAGCAGTACGAGGCGTTGCAGGCCCGGTACCGGGCGCTGACCTCGCTGGGGCGGCTCGGCGCCCCCGACGAGGTCGCGGACGTGGTGCTGTTCCTCGTCGGCGACCTGTCCCGGTACGTGACCGGCGGTGCCATCGCAGTGGACGGGGGGATCTGAGGATGCCGGACAACGACGGCGAGCTCTTCCGGGTCCTGCTGCGGTTCGAGATCAACCCGGGGATGGAGGCGGACTTCGAGCGCACCTGGCTGTCCATCGGCAACGTCATCACCGGGCACCCGGCCAACCTGGGCCAGCGGCTGATGCGCAGCGCCGAGGAGGAGTCGGTGTACTACGTGATCAGCGACTGGGTCGACGAGAAGCACTTCAGGGAGTTCGAGCACAGCGACGCCCATGTGGAGCACCGTACGAAGCTGCATCCGTACCGGCGCGGCGGCGCCATGCACATCATGAGCGGGGTGCACTTCCTGCCCTCGGCCTCCGCCGGGGGCGCCCGATGACCGCTCGGGCCCGTGTGCTGCTGTGGCACCGGGCCCCCGCGGACGACCCGGGCGCGGTGGAACAGGCGTACGAGCAGATCAGCCGCCATCTCTCGGGCACGCCGGGGCTGTTCGGCAATGAGCTGCTGCGGTCCGCGGACGATCCGGGCAGCCTGGTCGTGATGAGCGAGTGGGAGAGCCTCGCGGCCTTCCGGGCCTGGGAGGAGACCACTCAGCACCGGCCGTCCACCTCGCCGCTGCGCCCCTACCAGGACCGTGCGCGGGAGAGGTTCTTCGAGGTGTACGAGGTCGTCGCCGCCTTCGTGGAGGCGCCCACGTGAGCCTCACCGACCTCTACATCGCCGGCGTCGGCCGTCGGCTCCCGCCGGCGATGACCGTGGCCGAGGCCGCCGGGCCGCGCCGGCGACGGGCGCTGTGGCGTACCGAGGTCGAGTCGGTCCGGGTCTCCCGCGGGGAGTCCGGGCCCGAGATGGCGGCGCGGGCGGCCCGGGCGGCCCTGGCGCAGTCCGGGTCCGCCCCCGCCGACATCGACCTGGTGCTGCACGCCACCACCTTCCATCAGGGCCACGACATGTGGGCGCCCGCGTCCTATGTGCAACGGACGGCCCTGGGCAACACCTGCCCGGCGATCGAGGTGCGCCAGATGTCCAACGGCGGGATGGCCGCCCTGGACCTGGCGGCCGGCTACCTCGCCGGCGCCCCGGAGCGCTCCGGGGCCCTGATCACCACCGGGGACCGGTTCTGCCCGCCGGGCTTCGACCGCTGGCGCAGCGACGCAGGCACCCCGTACGGCGACGGCGGGACGGCCCTGGTGCTGTCGCGGCGGGGCGGTTTCGCGCGGGTGCGGGCCCTGGCGACGCACTCCGATCCGGGGCTGGAGCGGATGCACCGGGGTGACGACCCGTTCAGCGAGGCGCCGTTCGCGGTCCGCCGGCCGGTCGACCTGGAGCCGCCGCGCCGCGACTTCGTGGCCGCGACCGGCCTGGACACCGTGCTCGGCCGAATCGACGACGGCCAGCGCGCGGTGCTCAAGCGCTGCCTGGCCGACGCCGGGGTGACGGCGGCGGACCTGGACTGGTTCGTGCTGCCGCACCTGGGCCGTCCCCGTCTGGAGGCCCATTTCCTGGGGCCGCTCGGCATCGACGTGGACAGGACGACGTGGTCGTGGGGCCGGCGCGTGGGACACCTGGGCGCCGGGGACCAGTTCGCGGGCTTCGGGCACCTGGTGGACTCCGGCACGCTGGCACCGGGTCAGCTGTGCCTGCTGGCCGGGGTGGGCGCCGGTTTCTCCTGGTCCTGTGCGGTCGTGGAGCTGCTGCACCGGCCGGAGACGGCCGGCGGCGAGGAGACGCGGTGAGCGGGCGGGCGCGTACCGGATTCCTGGGACAGCCGCGCTGGTTCGGCACCCTGTTCGTGGTCGACCTGTGGGAGCGGTTCAGCTTCTTCGGGATGCTGGCCATCCTCTACCTCTATCTGGTGGCGGACCCGGACGAGGGCGGCCTCGGTCTGCCGGAGACCGACGCCGCGGCGCTGTCCGGTCTGTACATGGCCCTCGTCTTCATGTCGGCGCTGCCGGGCGGCTGGCTGGCCGACCGGCTGTTCGGCGCGCGCCGGGCCACGCTGTACGGCGGGCTGCTGATCACCGCGGGACACGGCCTGCTGGCCGTGCCGTCCGAGGGGTGGCTGTATCCGGGGCTCGGGCTGGTGATCGTGGGCAGCGGACTGGTCAAGCCCGGTATGGCGGCGATGGTCGGCCGCCTGTACCAGGGACGCCCGGAGCGCCGGGAGGCGGCGTTCTCCCTCTTCTACATGAGCATCCAGGTCAGCGCGCTCCTCGCGCCCCTGGTGACGGGCTTCCTCGGGGAGACGGTCCACTGGCATCTGGGGTTCGGCGCCGCGGCGCTGGGCATGGTCATCGGCGTGGTCTGCTACGCGGCCGGGTGGTCGCACTTCGGTGACGTGGGCGCACGGCCGGAACGACCGCTGGCCGACGGGGAGTTGCGGCGGGTGTTGTGCCACGCCGGACTGCTCGGCGGGTTGCCCGTGGCGGCGGTGACGGTCGCCGCGGTGAGCGGCGCGCTGCCGCTGGAGCGGGTGCTGATGCTGGTCGGGCTGGTCGTGCTGGCGGTCCCGGTGCTGTACTACCGGGCGCTGCTGCGGGCACCGGCGGTCGGCCCCGTGGAGCGGGTACGGCTGCGGGCGATGGCCTGGATGCTGTCGGCGTCCTCGGTGTTCTGGCTGCTGTTCGCCCAGGGGCCCGCGCTGCTCAACCTGTTCGCGCGGGACGACGTGGACCGCACCCTGGGGACGTTCGAGGTGCCGGCCAGCTGGTTCCAGTCCGTGCAGCCGCTGTTCCTGCTGTTGCTGTCGCCGGTCGCGGCCGCGCTGTGGGTGCTGCTGGGCCGCCGGGCGGGCGCGCCGGCCAAGTTCGCCGCCGGACTGCTGCTGGGCGGCGCGGCTTTCGTGGCGATGGCCGCGGCGGCGTCCGCCGCGGCCCAGGGTCGGGTGTCGCCGCTGTGGCTGGTGGTCGTCTATCTGCTGTTGGTCTGCGGTGAACTGGCCGTCGCGCCGATCGGGCTGAGTCTGGCGGCCGAGGTCGCCCCGCCCGGCTACGCGGGCCGGATGCTCGGCCTGTTCTGGCTCTTCGCCGCCGTGGGCGCGGCCGCCGGCGGCCGGCTGGCACAGCTGGTCGACGTCGTCCCGGACGCCGTCTACTACCTGCTGCTGGCCGTGCTGGGGCTGCTGGCGGGCACCGCGCTCGCTGCCGCCTCGGGACCGTTGCGCGCCCGGCTCGCCGTGCACGCCGACGCCGGAGCGCCGGCACCCACCCGGAGCGTGTCCTGAGGACAGTGCCTGGATACGCCGCGGCTCTCCATAGGTAGAAGCGCTATATGTAGAATGTCTAGTGACGCGGGGGCCGGCCGTCGGCACGCGCACCGGTCGGACGCACACCGGCGGCCGCTCCCACCATCAGTGAGGAGCCTGGGATGTCCCTGACCCGTCGGAAGATGCTGCGGCTCGCCGGGGGCGCCGCCGTGGCACTGCCCGTCGCGTCCGCCCTGACCGGTTGCAGCGACGAGGGAGGGAGCACGGGCGCGTTGCGCAAGAGCCGGGCCCGCACCCCCGCCCCCTTCAAGACACCGCTGCCCGTCCCGTCCGTCCTGAAGCCCTCCAGAACACAGGGAGGCGTCGACTACTACGACATCGTCCAGAAGCCCGCCCAAGTGGAGATCCTGCCCGGCATCAAGACGGAGATCTGGGGCTACAACGGCCAGTTCCCGGGGCCCACGCTCACCACCCGCAGCGGTCGGCCGATCGTCGTACGCCACACCAACGAGCTCGAGGTGCCGGTCGCCGTCCATCTGCACGGCGGCAAGACCCCGCCCGAGCACGACGGCTTCCCGACCGACCTGATCCTGCCGGGCAGCGGCTGGGACGGGCACGACGCCCACGGCGGCGACATCTCCCGTGGCAGCCGGGAGTACCACTACCCGCTGGAGCAGCCGGCCGCGACCCTCTGGTACCACGACCACCGGATGGACTTCACCGGCCCGCAGGTCTACCACGGCCTCGCCGGCTTCCACCTCGTCCACGACGAGGCGGAGGACAACCTCCCGCTGCCCAAGGGCGAGCGCGACATCCCGCTGTTGATATGCGACCGCTCGTTCACGGCGGACGGCGCCTTCGACTACCCGGCCGTCGACCCGAGTCCGAAGGGCGAGCACGGTGTCACCGAGGACTTCATGGAGGGCGTCCTCGGCGACGTCATCCTGGTGAACGGGGCGCCCTGGCCGGTCCTGGAGGTCGACGCCGCCCGCTACCGCTTCCGGCTGCTCAACGCCTCCAACGCCCGCCGCTACCGGCTCGCCCTCGACCCCGGCCCGCAGTCGGGCAACGCCTTCGTGCAGGTCGGCAGCGACGTGGGGCTGCTGGGCCGGCCCATCGGGCACGACGAGATCCAGATGGCCCCGGCCGAACGCTTCGACGTGGTGGTGGACTTCTCCAAGTTCCCCGTCGGCACCCGGATAGCCATGGTCAACAAGCTGGACGACGGCGACACCGGCAAGGTCATGCAGTTCCACGTGGTGCGCAAGGCCTCCGACAACAGCCGGGTGCCCACGAAACTCGTCGACTTCGAGCCGCTCAGCCGTTCCTCCGCCACCGTGACCCGCAAGTTCGACTTCAACCAGCGCAGCGACGACGGCTGGGACATCAACGGGAAGACGTACGACCCCGAGCGGGACGACGCCGCACCGGAACTCGGCGCGACCGAGATCTGGCGCTTCGACGGCGACGCCCACCATCCGGTCCATCTGCACCTCGCCCACTTCCAGGTGCTCAGCCGCAACCAGAACGACCCGGGCCCCTACGATTCGGGCTGGAAGGACACCATCGACCTGGAGTCCGGCAAGGAGATGGAGATCATCGCCCGCTTCACCGGCTACCGCGGCAGGTACGTCTTCCACTGCCACAACCTGGAGCACGAGGACATGGGGATGATGGCCAACTTCCGGGTGATGTGAAGCCCCCGGGCCCGAGCCCCGGGTCCCGGCGCGCGAGCGCGGTTCGAGCCGTCCTTCACAGGGCGCTGTCAGGCTCGCCGGGACCTGGGGCCCCGGCCGGGGCCCGGCACTCGCGGAAGGGGCCTGACGTGCACGAGGACACCACTCCCGTTCTGGTCGTCGGCGGCGGCCTGGTCGGACTGTCCGCGTCGTTGTTCCTGTCCTGGCACGGCGTGCGGCACATCCTGGTCGAGCGGCACGCCGGCACCTCCGTCCATCCCCGCGCGTGGGGGCTGTACCCGCGCACCCTGGAACTGCTCGATGCCGTCGGCGCGAGCGACGATCTGCTGGCCGAGGCGGCCGGGTTCGCCGGACACACCCTCAACGGCAAGGTCGAGTCGTTGACCGGGCGGGAGATCTCGGTGACCCGCATCCCGGAACCCGAGGACGTCGGCGACATCAGCCCCGTGGCCCGCGTCCTCTCGCTGAGCCAGGACCGCATCGAGCCGATCCTGCTGCGCCGCGCCCGCGAGCTCGGCGCCGAGGTGCGCTTCGGCACCGAGCTGCGCGAACCGGAGCAGGACGCCGACGGCGTCACCGCCACGCTGCACGACCGGGACACCGGCGCCGAGCGACGTGTGCGGGCGCGGTACCTGGTCGCGGCCGACGGCGCCCACAGCCCGGTGCGCGAACGCCTCGGCATCGCCCGGCAGGGCCGCGGCACCCTGCGCCACCAGATCAGCATCGTCTTCCGCGCCGACCTGCGCGGCCCGCTGGGCGAACGCCGCTTCGCCGTGTGCCGGATCGCCAGCCCGCTGGTGGACGGGGTGCTGGGGCACGACGACACCCTGCGCAGGGGCACACTCATCGTCACCCACGACCCGCGCACCGACCCGTTCGCGTCCTACACCCCCGAGCGCTGCACGGAGTTGGTGCGCGCCGCCGTCGGCGTACCCGACCTGCCCGTGGAGATCGTGAGCACGCTGCCGTGGGAGATGGCCGCCCTGGTCGCCGAGCGCTACACCGAGGGCCGGATCTTCCTCGTCGGCGACGCCGCCCACGTCATACCACCGGTGGGCGGCTACGGCGCCAACACCGGGATCCAGGACGCCCACAACCTCGCCTGGAAGCTGGCCGCCGTGCTGCAGGGACAGGCCGGGCAGGCACTGCTCGACACCTACGACACCGAGCGCCTCCCCGTGGGGCGGGCGACCATGCGCCAGGCGGCGCTGCGGCTCGCGGCCCGGGCCGGCAACGGCGGGGCACCGGGGGGCGCGGCCGTCGCGGACACCCTGAGCGTCATGTTCGGATACCGCTACCGGTCGGCTGCGGTGATCGCCGACGAGGGTGAACAGACGGACGCCGCGGCCGACTTCACCGAGCCCCGCACCCTGTCGGGCGCCCCCGGCACCCGGGCACCGCACCTGTGGCTGGGCACGGAGGACGGCCGTACGGTCTCCACGCTCTCGCTGGTGGGCCGTCGGCCGTTGCTCATGGCGGGCGCCAAGGCCGCGGAGTGGTACGACGCCGCGCACGCGGTGGCCCGGAGGACCGGTGTCGCCCTCGACGTCCTGCGTCTGGGCGAGGAC
The DNA here is from genome assembly GCF_009377235.1 of Streptomyces acidicola. Lineage (GTDB taxonomy): Bacteria > Actinomycetota > Actinomycetes > Streptomycetales > Streptomycetaceae > Streptomyces > Streptomyces acidicola. The sequence goes on along the minus strand of NZ_VMNX01000024.1, from coordinate 2,877 downwards.
GTCACGGAGCGGGAGCGGTCCTGGCACGACGCCATGGGGGTGACGGAGACCGGCGCGGTCCTGCTGCGCCCCGACGGCTTCGTCGCCTGGCGTACGACGGCCGCGCTCCCCTCCCCCGAGCACGCCCTGGAGACGGTCCTCACCCGTGTCCTCGCCCGGGACGGCAGCTGAACCACGGCGTGTTCGGGAGGGCGCCGGCCACGGGCGCCCGCAGGGCCGTCCGCGCCCGTGCACACCAACGATTCTTCAGGCGTCTTCCATGTCCCGCCCCCACGATCGGCTGGCACAGCGACCCGACCCACGAGGGAGCACCCACCATGAGCACCTCCGTGCGTCCCGACCCGATCGCAGTGATCGGCATGGCCTGCCGGCTGCCCGGCGCGCCGAACCCCGGCGCCTTCTGGGAGCTGCTGCGCGAGAGCCGCGACGCCCTCACCGAAGCGCCGCCGGAGCGGTACGGCGGTCCGGGCACGGCGCCGCGCGGCGGCTTCCTGTCCGACGTGGCCGGTTTCGACGCCGACTTCTTCGGAATCTCCCCGCGTGAGGCCACCGCCATGGACCCCCAGCAGCGGCTGATGCTGGAGTTGGCCTGGGAGGCCCTGGAGGACGCGTACGTCGTACCCGACAGGCTCCGCGGCACGCACACCGGTGTCTTCGTGGGTGCGATGGCCGACGACTACGCACAGCTGTCCCACGCGCGAGGCGGCGCCGCCGTCACCCCGCACACCCTGCCGGGCCTGCTCCGCGGCCTCATCGCCAACCGGATCAGCCACGTCCTGGGGCTGGGCGGGCCCAGTCTCACCGTGGACACCGGCCAGTCGTCCGGCCTCGCCGCGGTGCACGTGGCCTGCGCGTCCCTGTGGCGTGAGGAGACCGACGCCGCGCTCGTGGGGGCCGTGCACCTCAACCTCGCTGCCGGGGGCCTCCTCGCGGCCCAGCGTTCCGGGGCGTTGTCGCCGGACGGCCGCTGCCACACCTTCGACGTCCGGGCCAACGGTTACGCGCGGGGCGAGGGCGGCGTCCTGGTGGTGCTCAAGCCGCTCACCCGGGCCCTCGCCGACGGCGACCGCGTGCACTGCGTCGTCCTCGGTTCGGCCATGACCACCGACGGCGGTCCGGACCCGCTGACGGTGCCCGGCCGCCGGGCCCAGGAGGAGGTGCTGCGCCGCGCCTGCGCGGCGGCCGGCGTCGCCCCCGACCGGGTGCGGTACGTCGAACTGCACGGCACCGGGACGCGGGTCGGCGACCCTGTGGAGGCCGCGGCTCTGGGCGCCGTCCTCGGTATTGGCCGCGAACCCGCCGACGCGCTGCGTGTGGGGTCGGCGAAGACCAACGTGGGGCATCTGGAGGGTGCCGCCGGCATGGTGGGCCTGCTCAAGACGGCCCTGTGCCTGCGCCACGGGCAGCTCGTTCCCAGCCTCCACTTCGGCACCGCGAACCCGGCCATTCCCCTCATCGACCTGGGCCTGCGCGTCCAGACGACCCTCACGGACTGGCCCCGCCCGGACGAACCCCCGCTCGCGGGCGTGTCCTCCTTCGGGATGGGCGGAGCGAACTGCCATGTCGTACTCGGCGCACCGCCACCGGAGGCGGTCACCGGCAGGGGGCCCGTCCAGGCCGCGCCCGGCGCGGCCCAGGAGGGGCTCGTGGCGGAGGAGAGCACAGCGGACGCGCCGCACGCGGCCTCGGACACGCCGTCGGAAGAGACACGCCCTCGACCGCACGCCCCTGGCGCGGCGCCCGGCATGCCCTGCCCCGGCCCCACGCCGGTGCCGTGGCTGCTGTCCGCCCGTACCGCATCCGCCCTGCGGGCCCAGGCCCGTGCCCTGGCCGATCACCTGCGCCGCCGCCCTGCGACCGACCCCTCCGCGGCCGCCCGCACACTGGCCACCGGCCGCGCCCATCACGATCAACGGGCCGTACTGCGGGTGCCCGCCGGGCTGTTGCCCACGGACGCGCTCGACGCGCTCGCCGAGGGGCGCCCCGATCCGTCGGTTCTCCGGGCCCGTGCCCGTGCCGGGGCCGGGCTCGCGGTGCTGTTCACCGGCCAGGGGGTTCACTGGCCGGGCGCGGGCCGCGGCCTGTATGCGGCCTTCCCCGCCTTCGCGCGGGCCCTGGACGAGGTCTGCGAGCAGTTCGACCCGCATCTCGACCGGCCACTGCGCGACCTGCTGCTCCACCCTGCGGACACGGACGACTTCGTCCAGCGGACCGACCACGCCCAACCCGCCCTGTTCGCCCTGGAGACGGCGCTGCTGCGGTTGTTGGAGTCCTGGGGCCTGCGACCGGCCGTGCTCGCCGGGCACTCCGTCGGCGAGCTGACCGCCGCGTACGCGGCGGGCGTGTTCTCGCTGCGGGACGCGGCCGCGCTGGTCGCCACCCGGGGCCGGCTGATGCACGGGGCCCCGGGCGAGGGAGCGATGCTCGCCGTCCAGGCGACGGAGGAGGAGGCACGGGCCGCCCTGCCCGCCGGCGCCGTCGACATCGCCGCTGTCAACGCGCCCGGGTCCGTGGTCGTCTCGGGCACGGTCGAGGCGGTCGAGCAGGTCGCCGCGCACTGGACCGCGCGGGGCCGCAGAACCCGGCGGCTGCGCGTCGGGCATGCCTTCCACTCGCCGCTGATGGAGCCCGTCCTGGAGGAGTTCCGGCGGGTGGCCCGCACTGTCGACTACCGGCCGCCGCGGCTCCCGGTCCTGTCGAACGTCACCGGTGCCCTGGCCACCCCCGAGCAGTTGTGTTCGCCGGACTACTGGACCCGGCACGTCAGGGCCACCGTCCGGTTCGCCGACGCGGTGAGCGCGCTCGACGCGCACGGGACCGGCGCCTACGTGGAGCTCGGCCCCGAACCGGCCCTCACCCCCCAGGCCGCCCGCTGTC
>NZ_VMNX01000249.1 GCF_009377235.1 Streptomyces acidicola | reverse complement strand
GACAGGGTGACGACAGGCCCCGCGAAGGGTATTACCCGGACCCGTCCATTCCTGGATATGTCCGTTACTGGAACGGTGCCTCCTGGGTACCGGGGACGAGCCGTCCGGCGCCCACCGACGGCGAACCGCTGCCGCCGCCCGGCGCGGCTGCCCCCGCCACCCCGGCCTCCGTGGAGGAGACGGGCCCGCACTTCTTCGACGAGGACCCGGAACCCGCCCCACCCGCGGCGCCCGCGGAGCCTGCCGCGCCCGCCGAGGAGCCGCAGCAGCCGTCTCCGGCCGAGGCCCAGCACGGCAACAGGCCCGAGCCCGCGTCCGCGTGGGGCGCCGACCGGTCCCGGCAGTCCGGCTTCGGCCGTGACCAGAACCGCATCTCCTGGGGCTCGCCTCGCGCGACGGACCCGCGGGCGGCGGGCGACCAGGCGGGCACCGCGAGCGCGGACGGGGCGGCGTCGACCCCGCCGGCCGACGAGGACTCCCCGCAGGGCACGGTGGTCTTCCGCCGCCCGAACGCGGACGCGCGCCCCCCGGCGTCCGGCGGCGCGGAGCCCGCGGAGGCCGAGGGCACCATGAGGTTCCGGTCACCCCTGGCGCACACGGACGCTCAGGCCGCCGCGCAGCATGCACTGGGCCTGAACCCCCAGGCGGCGCCCGAAGCGCCGTCAGGTCCCCAGCAGAGGCCGCATCAGGCCCCGCAGCAGAGCCCGCAGCAGGGCCCGCAGACCGCGGCCCCGGCCGCGGCGGCCACCCCGGCGCCCCCGGCCCACGGCCAGCCGGTCAGCCCCCAGCAGTCGCCCGCAGCGCAGCAGCCGCACCCCGCACAGCAGCCGCTCGCTCCGGCCCCGGCGCAGCCCGGCGGCTCCTTCTCGCAACAGGCCCCGTCCGCCGTGCCCCCGCAGTCCGCCGGGCCCGCCGCGACCCCCCTCAGCCAGGGAGCCGGGGGCGGACAGCCCTCCTGGGCACAGCAGGTGCACCAGCTGGCGGGCGCGGAGGGGGAGCAGAGCGTCGCGCCGTGGAAGCCGGTCAACGAGGACCCGTTCCAGGCGGCCGCCCGAGCCCAGGCCGCGGCCCGGCCCGCGGGGCTCGGCAAGCGGCTGGCCGCCCGGCTGCTGGACACGCTCGTCGTCCTCGCCGTCACCGGTGCGGCAGCCGTGCCGCTCGGCACAGCGGCGGTCGACCACGTCAACGAGAAGATCGACGCGGCCAAGCTGTCCGGCGAGACCGTCACGGTCTGGCTGCTCGACGGCACGACCTCCGTCTACCTGGGCATCATCCTCGGCGTGCTGCTCGTCTTCGGCGTCCTCTACGAGGCGCTGCCCACCGCCAAGTGGGGCCGTACCCTCGGCAAGAAGCTGCTCGGCCTGGAGGTCCGCGACATCGAGGGCCACGAGCCGCCGACCTTCGGACTGGCGGTGCGCCGCTGGCTCGTCTACAGCGTTCCGGGTCTGCTCGGCATCGGCGTCGTCGGCGTCCTGTGGTGCGTGTTCGACCGCCCGTGGCGCCAGTGCTGGCACGACAAGGCGGCCCACACGTTCGTGGCCGGGTAGCGCGGGCCGGTTCGCACGGCGGCTGTACGGGCTCGTAACGAACGGCTGTACGGGCTCGTACGAACGGCTGTACGCGCTCGTACGGCGGCTGTTGCCCCGGGCTAGTTACCGCGGCCGTACGGGCTCCTACCGCGGCCGTACGGCCCCGCACCGGCCCGCACCGCTGCGGTACGGGCACACGCGGTCGCAGGTGCACAGGCGTACGGAACTTCGTACTCCGGACGGCCCCGCGCCGGATGCGGAGCCGGAGGGTTCGCGGTCGACTCGGGCCATGAGCACCGAACCGCCGCCCCCCGGCTCCGGTCAGGCCCCGGACGACCGGTCGGGGAAGGAGCCACCGCCCCCTTCGGGTTCGCCGTACGACGCCCCGCACGGTCATGAGCCCCCGCCCTACGCGGGCGATCCGTACGGCGGCGGCCCCTACAACACCGACCCGCTCGCCGGCATGCCCCCGCTCGCCGGCAGCGGCAAGCGCGTGCTCGCCCGCATCATCGACATGGTGATCGTGGGCATCGTGGCGGTGCTGCTGGGGTGGGCGTTCGGGCTCATCCAGTACACGACGTCCGCGGAGCGCATCCAGTACGCCAAGTCCCTGGGGCAGGAGGTGATCGTCGCCGTCCTCTACGTCGCGTACGACACCTTCTTCACGGCCAGGAACGGCCAGACCCCCGGCAAGCAGCTGATGAAGCTGCGGACGGCCAACCTCTCCGACGGCTCCACGCCCACGACGCAGACCTCGCTGCTGCGGGCGGCCGTCCTGTGGATCCCGTTCGCGTTCTGCTGCGCCTGCATCTGGACCATCATCGCGGGCGGCTGGAGCTTCTTCGACAGGCCCTACAAGCAGGGACTCCACGACAAGGCGGCCAAGACGGTGGTGGTCAGCACCGCTTGACCGCCGGGCCTCAAGGGCGTGGGAGGTACCCCTGCTCGCCGCACCGGGCACAGGCCCGGGTACATCCCGTACCAGGGCCTGCACCCGGCACGCCGGGAGCACGTGCCCACGCAGACATCAGCCGCTGCCCGCCACCTCGGGCGGACCGGGGGTACCTCCCACGCCCTTCAGGCAGTGGGGGAGGGAGTTCGACGACAGGACCGTTGGCGACAGGAGGCGACAGGTCTGTTGGCGACAGGACCTACCGCGGGGCCGGAACGCGCTCCTGCGCCGCGGACGCCACCGGAACCCGGTGCTCGCCCGCGGGCGCGGTGGTGGCGGCCGGTGTCTTCTTCGGCAACGGCACGGTCATCGCGACCAGCAGCCCGAGCGCGAGTGCCGAGACGGCGATCGCCGTGATCGCCAGGCCCGAACTCGTCTGGGACAGCAGCAGCATGGCGAGGGTGGACAAGATCACGGTGCAGGAACCGTAGGCGAGCTGTGCGGTCGTCGGACGAGGCATGTCAATCGTGTCCTCGGGTGGGGGCTCCCCGTGCCTCTCACATTGGGGGAGTATGCGGATACGAATCAAAGGTGCTGTGGCGGTATCGACTTGGCATTCCGCCGATTCCGGACGTTCCTCCAATCGACTCTAATCGCCAGGGTGCCCGAGCGGAACGGCGGGTAAGCGTGACCTAATCGACGGTGCCGGTGCACGGGGGGCGCACGGAGTCATGGAGTCCGCCAAGTGGACACGTGTGCGCGCCGGGTGAGGGGTCCGCACGGGGTTCAGTACGGGCTTCAACATCACGTCCGGATAACGAACAGTCGGCCCATATAGTGCAGTTGACCTGCGCAAGTCAAGGTCTGTTTTTTGTTCCGAAACTCCGGTCGAATGACGTCACTTGACTACACGCGTATACCGCGCGCGGACCCTCCAGGATCATGGACCCTCCTCCGCGCGAGTCGGGCGCGGGGGAGGACCTCAAGTGACCAGTAGAACCTGGACGTTCAGAGCGACGGCGATCGGCGTCGCGTTCGCCGCAGCCGCCGCGACGTTCTCGACCTTCGCGGTGGCACAGGCCGCCGACGAGGGCACGTCGACGGCGGCGGCCGTGGACCGCCGCGACCCGGCGGACCGCGCCAAGCAGGAGCACGACCTCGAAGGCCCCCTGAGCAAGACGCAGGAAGCCCAGCGCGAGGAAGCCCTGAAGCAGGTCATATCCGGCGACGCCACGGTCAAGAACCGTGACGGATCGCAGGTCGTGCAGCTGCAGGGCAACAAGGGCGACAGCAAGTACGTCGAGCTCGGCCGCGAGAAGACCGACAAGATCTTCACGATCCTCGTCGAGTTCGGCGACGAGATAGACAGCCGCTACGGCGGCACCCCGGGCCCGCTGCACAACCAGATAGCCGAGCCCGACCGCGCCAAGGACAACAGCACGGCCTGGCAGGCGGACTACAACCAGGAGCACTTCCAGGAGCTGTACTTCGGCACCGGTGACAACACCGAGTCGGTGAAGAAGTACTACGAGAAGCAGTCCTCGGGCCGCTACTCGGTCGACGGCGAGGTGTCCGACTGGGTCAAGGTCCCCTTCAACGAGGCCCGTTACGGCAACAACGCGTGCGGCCAGACCAACTGCGCCAGCGTGTGGAACGTCGTCAGCGACGGCGTCAAGGCCTGGGTCGCCGACCAGAAGGCGTCCGGCAAGTCCGACGCCGACATCAAGGCGGACCTGGCCCAGTACGACCAGTGGGACCGCTACGACTACGACGGCGACGGCGACTTCAACGAGCCCGACGGCTACGTCGACCACTTCCAGATCGTGCACGCCGGTGAGGACGAGTCGGCCGGCGGCGGCGCGCAGGGCGAGGACGCGATCTGGGCCCACCGCTGGTACGCGTTCGGCACGGACGCGGGTGCCACCGGCCCCGAGGGCAACAAGCTCGGCGGCGCCCAGGTCGGCGACACCGGCATCTGGGTCGGCGACTACACCATCCAGCCGGAGAACGGCGGACTCGGCGTCTTCGCCCACGAGTACGGCCACGACCTCGGTCTGCCGGACCTCTACGACACCAACGGCGGCGAGAACTCCACCGGCTTCTGGACGCTGATGTCGTCCGGCTCCTGGCTCGGCACCGGCAAGAACGAGATCGGTGACCTGCCCGGCGACATGACCGCCTGGGACAAGCTGCAGCTCGGCTGGCTCGACTACGACACGGCGAAGGCCGCGACGAGTTCCCAGCACAAGCTGGGTCTCGCCGAGTACAACACCGAGAACAAGCAGGCCCTCGTGGTCGAGCTGCCCAAGAAGACGGTCACCACCGAGATCGTGGAGCCCGCGCAGGGCGCGACGCAGTGGTGGAGCGGCAGCGGCGACGACCTCTCCAACACCCTGACCCGTTCCGTGGACCTCACGGGCAAGTCCTCCGCCTCCCTGACGCTCGACGGCTGGTGGGACATCGAGGCGGGCTACGACTACCTCTACACCGAGGTCTCGACCGACGGTGGCGCCAACTGGACGGCCGTCGACGGCACGGCGGACGGCGCGGCCATCAGCCGTGACGGCAGCGGCAAGCCGGCGCTGGACGGCACGTCGGAGACGTACAAGAAGCTGGCGTACTCCCTCGACGCGTACGCGGGCAAGAAGATCGACCTGCGCTTCCGCTACGCCACCGACGGCGGTGTGGCCCTCAAGGGCTTCGCGGCCGACTCCATCTCCGTGACCGCGGACGGCTCGGCCGTCTTCTCGGACGACGCGGAGAGCGCGGACGCGGCCTGGACCGCCAAGGGCTTCTCGCGCATCGGGGCGTCCATCACGGACGACTACGCGCAGTACTACATCGCCGAGAACCGTCAGTACGTCTCGTACGACAAGACGTTGAAGGTCGGCCCGTACAACTTCGGCTTCTCGACGACGCGTCCGGACTGGGTGGAGCACTACCCGTACCAGAACGGCCTGTTGATCTGGAAGTGGGACACCTCGCAGGCGGACAACAACACCAGCGTGCACCCCGGCGCCGGTCTGGTCCTGCCGGTCGACGCCCACCCCGAGGCCCTGAGGTGGACGGACGGCACGCTGATGCGCAACCGCATCCAGGCCTACGACTCGACGTTCACCCTGTCCCGCACGGACGGGATCACGCTGCACAAGGCGGGCGTCGCGACGAAGATCGCCTCGAAGAAGGGTGTGTCGACGTTCGACGACCACGCCAACACGTACTACGACGAGTCGAACCCCGCGGGTGGTGTGAAGATCACTGACACCAACACCAAGATCAAGATCGTCAAGGAGGCCCCGGACGGCTCCACGGTCTCGCTCCAGGTGGGCCCCGCGGTGAAGTAGTCCATATCTCCGCAGGTCAGAGACGTATCGGCCGCGACCCCTTGGCGGGTCGCGGCCGATCGTGTTTAGGTGCGTCCTGTGGCTCTCTTATTGACACTGACGCGCACGGGGGTGTGACTGCATGGCCGCAGGAGGTTTCTGCAAGCTGCCGAACGGCACGGTGGTGGTGGCACTGAACCTGCCCACGCCCACCTCTCCGGGCACCGCCCACGGCGTCGCCCCGGTCCGCATCCTGGTCCACGCGGCGAACCGCGCCCGAGCCCTCACCCGGCTCCGCAACCTCGGCATGCGAGCGGTGTACCTCCGTGGAAACACGGCACCCCCGACCCCGGACGAGATCACGGCGGTACTGCACCACCCGGACGGCCTGATATGGCGCACGGACAGCGAAGCCGTCACGCCCCCTGAGCTGTGGCGCCCGATCAGGTCCCTGCTGAGACGACCGGCGGCTCGGATGTAGGGGGATTACGGGTTTGCGGGGCGGCTGCGGGTTGGTTTGTGGCTGGTCGCGCGGTTCCCCGCGCCCCTTAGGGGGGCGGAGCCCCGAAGAGGGGGCGAGCATCCCCTGGGCCGACCCCGTACGTACCGTCCCGCCCGGCCGGACCCGGCCGGTCAGACCACAGGCTTGCCCGAGAGTTCCACGCCCGCCTCACGCATCTCGTCCAGGGCCTTCTCCGTCGTCTCCTCGGAGACACCCGCCGTGAGGTCGAGAAGAACCTGCGTACGGAAGCCCTCCCGCGCCGAGTCCAGGGCGGTCGCCTTCACACAGTGGTCCGTGGCGATGCCCACCACGTCCACCTCCTCGATCCCGCGGGCGCGCAGCCAGTCGGCGAGACCGGCGCCGTTCTCGTCGACGCCCTCGAATCCGCTGTACGCGGCGGCGTACGCGCCCTTGTCGAAGACCGCGTCGACCGCGCCGGAGGCGACCGCAGGGGCGAAGTTCGGGTGGAAGCCCACACCCTCCGTACCCGCCACACAGTGGGCCGGCCAGGAGTGGACGTAGTCGGGATTGTCGGCGAAGTGCCCGCCGGGGGCGATGTGGTGGTCGCGGGTCGCCACGACGTGGCGGTACCCGGCGGGGGCCTGCCCGATCAGCTCAGTGATCGCGGCGGCCACATCGGCACCCCCGGCCACCGCGAGGCTGCCCCCCTCGCAGAAGTCGTTCTGCACATCTACGACGATCAAGGCGCGGCGCATGGTCGGTGTCCTTCGACTATGGGGTCGGTAGGTAGGGGGTACAGGGGCCTGGCCTGCGAATCATGGAACACGCGTTTTGAATCACGTGTCACGAATCACGATGAAATACCGAGCCTAGAGACTTCGGGTACGGGGCGGGAGGGGGCACGAGACGGCGGTTCCGCGCGCGGGGCGCGCTGCCGGTGCATGCCCGCACGGCTCGCGTTCATGCACGGTCGCACGGGGGCGCGCGATCGCTGCGGCCGGTATCCGCCCCCGGCGGCGCGTCGGCCCCGTCCGGGGCAGTGCGTCACGCGGTCCGTCAGACGTCGGTAGCGTCCGTCACGCGTCCGTCACGCGTCCGTAGCCTCCGTCACGCGTATTCCGTCGGAAGGACCGCCTCCCCTCGCGAGAGCTGCGTCGCCGAGATGGGCAGGTTCGCGAGGGCGGACGCGTGCCGGTCCCGTACGGCGTCCAGCGGCTCACGGGCGACGACCTGCCCGCCCTTGACCAGCTCCACCTGGAGGAGCCGGTCCTTCAGTTCCTCCGGCACGGGCCCGGTGCCGATCACCTCGGTCTCCGCCACCCCGTGCTCGTCCCGTCGCCGTGCCGCCCACTTCCGGCCACCGACGGACGTCTTTCCGCCGGACGACTTCTTCGCCACGGGGACGAGCGGAGCCCCGGGCGCCGCGGACCTGGCGCGGGCGACGAGCTTGTAGACCATCGAGCACGTCGGATGGCCGGAACCCGTCACCAACTGGGTGCCCACGCCGTACGCGTCCACGGGCGCCGCTGCCAGCGAGGCGATCGCGTACTCGTCGAGGTCCGAGGTCACGATGATCTTCGTCCGGGTCGCCCCCAGCTCGTCCAGCTGCTGCCGGACCCGGTGCGCGACCAGGAGCAGGTCGCCCGAGTCGATGCGGACGGCTCCCAGCTCCGGCCCGGCGACCTCCACCGCCGCACGGACCGCCTCGGCGACGTCGTACGTGTCCACGAGAAGCGTGGTACCCCGTCCGAGCGAGTTCACCTGTGCCTGGAAGGCGTCGCGCTCGCGGTCGTGGAGCAGGGTGAAGGCGTGGGCGGAGGTGCCCACGGTCGGGATGTTGTAGCGGAAGCCCGCCGCCAGGTCGGAGGTCGAGGTGAAACCGCCCACGTACGCCGCCCTGGACGCGGCCACGGCCGCCAGCTCATGGGTGCGCCGGGCGCCCATCTCGATCAACGGCCGGTCCCCGGCGGCGGAGGACATACGGGACGCGGCCGCAGCGATCGCCGAGTCGTGGTTGAGGATGGAGAGGATCACGGTCTCCAGCAGCACGCATTCCGCGAAGGAACCCTCCACACGGAGGACGGGCGAGCCCGGGAAGTACACCTCACCCTCCGGATAGCCCCAGATGTCGCCGCTGAAGCGGTACGAGCCCAGCCAGTCGAGTGTCGGCCCGTCCACGATCGCGTGCTCACGCAGGAAGCCCAGCACATCCGCGTCGAACCGGAAGTTCTCCACCGCGTCCAGCACCCGTCCCGTGCCCGCCACGACGCCGTACCGCCGCCCCTCGGGCAGCCGCCGGGTGAAGACCTCGAACACCGAGCGACGTTTGGCGGTGCCCGCCGCGAGCGCGGCCTCCAGCATCGTCAGCTCGTACTGGTCCGTGAAGAGCGCCGTCGACGGCACGTCCACCGGAAGCCCCAGATCCGCTATGCCCACCAGAGTTCTCCTAGCCTGCTTCGACAGGGATGGCGCCCCGCCCGGTTCCTGGGGGATGTCCCCCCGTCCTTGCTTCTCGGGGGCGGCCCGTCGCGCGGTGGCGCTCGGACACGGTGTCCCCCGGTCAAGGATCAATACGGCTTCGAGGGCGATCGTACTCGGAAATCGTCAGACTGACGATTTCGGGGGCCCGTTTGTGCGGGTGCCCCCCTGTGGTGGCAGCATGGGCCGTGTGACGGCTCCCGCACCCCTAGAGATCGAAAAGACCGAGTCGGCGGAGGAGGCCTTCGCCGTCCCCGAGCCCGACGTCCCGTGGGTGACGATCGTCCACAACGACCCGGTCAACCTCATGAGCTATGTGACGTATGTCTTCCAGACGTACTTCGGCTACTCCAAGGACAAGGCCACCAAGCTCATGCTGGACGTGCACCACAAGGGGCGTGCGGTGGTCTCCAGCGGATCGCGCGAAGAGATGGAACGCGACGTACAGGCCATGCACGGATACGGTCTGTGGGCCACCCTCCAGCAGGACCGCAAGTAGCACCACCCGAAGCGGCGCCCCACGCGGTGCCCCACGGGGGAGACGAACAGCACACCTCCAGCCGGCCGGAAGCAGCGAACCCACTCCATGCCAGGACACTTCGAACCGACCTCCGGCGGCGGCGCGGCCGTCGCGCTCGACGAGGTCGAGATCTCCATCATCCGCTCGCTTGCCGTGCAGCTCCTGGAGCTGATCGGCCCCGGCCCCGCCGAGGAAGCCCCCGGCGACCCGCTCGCCGAACTGTTCACCAACGGGCCGAGCGAGCCCCCGAAGGACCCCGTGCTCCAGCGCCTCTTCCCCGACGCCTACGGCGGACCCGCCGGCGAGACGGTCTCGCCCGAGGAGGCCGAGGAGCAGCGCCAGTACTCGTCGGAGTTCCGCCGCTTCACCGAGAACGACCTGCGCGCCGGCAAGCGTGAGAACGCCCTCGCCGTGATCCGCTCCCTGGACCGGCTGACCACCGCGGGCGACGGCGGCGCCGTGCTGGAGCTCACGCCCGAGGACTCCCGGCAGTGGCTCGGCTGCCTCAACGACCTGCGCCTGGCGATCGGCTCCCGCCTCGACGTCACCGAGGAGGAGGACACCGACCTCCTCTACCGGCTGCCGGACGAGGACCCGCGCAAGCCGATGGTGATGGCGTACCTCTGGCTGGGCGGCCTCCAGGAGACGCTCGTACAGACTCTGACGACGTAATCCCGGACACCCTGGCGCGCGGTGGTCCAAACCGCGCTGGCCGCGGTGGTGCGTGGTGATGCGCGGTGGCGCGGGGTCGGATCTGTGGCTCACCGCCGTTCCACGCCTCCCGGCGCAGGCCGCGATCCGCTCTCTTCGCGTTCGTTCAGTGTTCGCTCAGCGGTCGCTCAAATCCGGATAACGATCGCGTCACCGTTGCGGCCAGGTATGGCGTTTCGGGCGCCCTTTGTCCTCTTCTTCCGATGGTGTGCGCCACATCGTGGCCGGTTGATCAATGGTGCGGCCGTGATAAATCTTCACGACCGCCTGCCGGGGCACCATCCATGCCCCGGCGGGTGCGCCACCAGGCCGGCGGACCGCCGGCAGGCACGGGCGGGCTCGCGGGCCCGCCCAGCTCCATCACATCCGGGGGGGATCGGAACCCGATCCGCGGCCGAGCAAGGCCCGGGTCGGCGTGGAGAAAGGGCGCACCACACATGACCTCAGCGCAGGTCGACCAGCAGTACGACGACCACGACCGCAATGGAGTCGTGAGCGGCGACGCTCCCGAAGAGGGGTACGAGCGAGGGCTCGGCAGCCGCCAGGTCCAGATGATCGCGATCGGCGGCGCCATCGGCGTCGGACTCTTCCTCAACGCCGGGGCGAACATCGCCAAGGCGGGACCGAGCCTCATCCTGATGTACGCCATCGCGGGCGTGATCATCTTCTTCATCATGCGGGCGCTCGGCGAACTGCTCCTGTACCGCCCGGTCTCGGGCTCCTTCGCGGACTACTCCCGAGAGTTCCTCGGCCCGTTCTTCGGTTACTTCACCGCCTGGACGTACTGGCTGATGTGGGTCGTCACCGGCATGGCGGAGCTGACCGCCGCCGCGATCTACATCCACTACTGGTTCGAGTCGATCCCGCAGTGGGTGTCGGCCCTGGTCTTCCTGGTCGTTCTCTTCGTGGCCAACCTGATCTCGGTGAAACTGTTCGGCGAGATCGAGTTCTGGGCCTCGATGATCAAGGTCACCGCCCTCATCGGCATGATCGTGATCGGTCTGGGCGTGCTCACCTTCGGCTTCAGCGCGGCCGGCGACACCGCCTCCGTCTCCAACCTGTGGGCCTTCGACGGCTTCTTCCCCACGGGCATCGGTTCGTCCCTGATGACCCTGCAGGGTGTCATGTTCGCCTACCTCGCCGTCGAACTCGTCGGCGTCACGGCCGGTGAGTCGGAGAACCCGGAGAAGACCCTCCCCAAGGCGATCAACACCCTGCCCTGGCGCATCGCCCTCTTCTACGTCGGCGCCCTCACCGTCATCCTCTGCGTGGTGAAGTGGACCGAGTTCGCGGAGGGTGTCAGCCCCTTCGTGAAGGCGTTCGCGGTGATCGGCATCCCGGCCGGCGCCGGCATCGTCAACTTCGTCGTCCTCACGGCCGCCCTGTCCTCCTGCAACTCGGGCATGTACTCCACGGGCCGCATGCTGCGCAACCTCGGAACCAACGGCGAGGCCCCGAGGGCCTTCACCCGGCTGTCGGCGACCAAGACCCCGGCCCTCGGCATCACGGTCTCCGTCGCCTTCATGGGCATCGGCGTGATCCTGAACTACGTCGTCCCCGAGAAGGCCTTCGCCTACGTCACCTCCGTGGCCACCGCGGCCGGCATCTGGACCTGGCTGATGATCCTGATCAGCCACGTCCTGTACCGCCGCGCGGTCGAGGCCGGCCGCCTGCCCGCCTCCTCCTTCCCGGCCCCGGGCGGCGCGGTGTGCAGCTGGATCGCCATCGCCTTCCTCCTCTTCGTCACCGGCCTCATCGCGTACGACGCCGACTCCCGCGTCTGCCTCTATGTGATGGCGGGCTGGGCGGCCGCCCTGGCCGTCGGCTGGTTCGTACTGAAGTCACGGAACCCGGAGGTCGCGGCCCGCCGAGGGCAGGAGTTCGAGAAGGCCAGCTAGCCGACCCTGCGGACGCCCGCCCGAAGGGGGTCGCTCAGCATGTGGGCAGCCCCGTACCACTCCTCGGTACGGGGTTGCCCTTCTGCTTATCCTGACCGACATGCTGACCATCACCCAGGACCTCGTCGACCGGATCGTCGCGCACGCGCGCAAGGACCACCCCGACGAGGCGTGCGGCGTCGTCGCGGGCCCGGCGGGCTCGGGCCGCCCCGAGCGCTTCATCCCCATGCTCAACGCGGCCATGTCGCCCACGTTCTACGAGTTCGACTCGGGCGATCTGCTCAAGCTCTACCGCGAGATGGACGACCGCGACGAGGAACCGGTCGTCATCTACCACTCCCACACGGCGACCGAGGCCCACCCCTCCCGCACGGACATCTCGTACGCGAACGAGCCGGGCGCCCACTATGTCCTCGTCTCGACCGCGGACACGGACGGGCTCGGTGAGTTCCAGTTCCGCTCGTTCCGGATCGTGGAGGGCGAGGTCACGGAGGAGGAGGTCAAGGTGGTCGAGTCGTACTGATCAGGGGCTGATCATGGCGATCTCAACCACCGGGCGAAAACTGTCCGTATCGCGAGATCACACTCTGGGTCCCCGGTAGGGAATCGATACGATGAGCCCATGGTTTTCCACGACGTGAGCGAGAAGACGCCGGGCGCACTGCTCGTGGCGCGGCTGCACGTCGACCTGTGCAGGCTTGCCAGCGCTATCTGTTGACGCCGACCCCTGCCGCCGTACGGCCGTGAGCCGCGGCGTCCGACCTGCGTACGAGGCGTCCGGTCCACGTGTCCACGTACGAAACGCACATCGCGCTGCCGCGCGCCCACCGACCTCACTTCTTCCGACAGGAGCCCGCAACCATGGCCATCGAGGTCCGCATCCCCACCATCCTCCGCCAGTACACCGACGGTCAGAAGGCGGTGGAGGGCTCCGGGGACACCCTCGCCGAGCTCTTCGCCGACCTCGAAACCCGGCACGCGGGCATCCAGGCCCGTCTCATCGACGAGAACACCGGCGGCGAACTCCGCCGCTTCGTCAACGTGTACCTGAACGACGAGGACGTCCGCTTCCTCGACGGCATCAACAGCAAGGTCGCCGACGGCGACAACGTGACGATCCTGCCGGCCGTGGCCGGCGGCATGGCCTGATCGGCCGCTGGTTCCCCATGCGTTACGACTCCCCGCTGGCCGCGGTAGGCAACACTCCTCTGGTGCGCCTGCCGCGGCTCTCGCCGTCCGCCGACGTCAGTATCTGGGCCAAGCTGGAGGACCGGAACCCGACGGGTTCGATCAAGGACCGCCCGGCCCTGCACATGATCGAGCGGGCGGAGAAGGACGGCCGCCTCACGCCCGGCTGCACGATCCTGGAACCCACCTCCGGCAACACGGGCATCTCCCTGGCCATGGCGGCGAAGCTCAAGGGCTACCGCATGGTGTGCGTGATGCCCGAGAACACCTCGCAGGAGCGCCGTGACCTGCTGGGCATGTGGGGCGCGGAGATCATCTCGTCGCCGGCCGCGGGTGGCTCCAACACCGCGGTCCGGGTGGCCAAGGAACTGGCCGCCGAGCATCCGGACTGGGTGATGCTGTACCAGTACGGCAACCCCGACAACGCGGGGGCCCACTACGCGACGACGGGTCCGGAGATCCTCTCGGACCTTCCCTCCATCACCCACTTCGTGGCAGGTCTGGGTACGACGGGCACCCTCATGGGCGTCGGCCGGTATCTGCGCGAGAACAAGCCGGACGTGAAGATCGTCGCCGCGGAGCCGCGGTACGACGACCTGGTGTACGGGCTGCGGAACCTCGACGAGGGCTTCGTTCCCGAGCTGTACGACGCGTCCGTCCTCACCACCCGCTTCTCCGTCGGCTCCGCCGACGCGGTCACCCGCACCCGCGAGCTGCTGCAACAGGAGGGCATCTTCGCGGGCGTCTCCACGGGGGCCGCCCTCCACGCGGCGATCGGCGTCGCCACGAAGGCCCTGAAGGCGGGCGAATCGGCGGATGTCGCCTTCGTCGTCGCCGACGGCGGCTGGAAGTACCTGTCGACGGGCGTCTACACGGCGACGACGACGGAGGAAGCGATCGAACGGCTGCAGGGCCAGCTCTGGGCGTAAG
Organism: Streptomyces acidicola; assembly: GCF_009377235.1. Lineage (GTDB taxonomy): Bacteria > Actinomycetota > Actinomycetes > Streptomycetales > Streptomycetaceae > Streptomyces > Streptomyces acidicola. Next base: position 140 of record NZ_VMNX01000249.1, on the reverse strand, counting down.
GGCGCATCGGCCTGAACAGGCCTCGTCCTCAAACGCCGGACGGGCTGACCATCAGCCCCTCCGGCGTTTGAGGAGCGGGGGTCCGGGGGCCGGCCCCCGAAACGGGGTCAAGGGGGCGGCGCCCCCTGGTGGGGTTGAAG
>NZ_VMNX01000248.1 GCF_009377235.1 Streptomyces acidicola | reverse complement strand
AAGTCAACGAGCGGGGGCTGAGCGGTCGTGCGGGTCGGGAGGTGGGGCGCCGACGACGAGCCGGCGGGCGGTCAGGAGTTCACGGCCGGGATGACCTGTGTGCCGTAGGCGTCGATCACGGTTTCCTCGGCGTCGTGCATGTCGTACACGGCGAACTGGTCCACGCCCAGCTCGCGCAGCGCGTTCAGCTTCTCGATGTGCCTCTCCACCGGTCCGATGACGCAGAACCGGTCGACGATCTCGTCGGACACGAACCCGGTGTCGGGGTTGTCGCTGCGCCCGTGGTGGGTGTAGTCGTACCCCTCACGGGACTTGATGTAGTCGGTGAGCTCCTCGGGTACGGCCGCGGAGTGCTCGCCGTACCTGGCGACGAGGTCGGCTACGTGATTGCCGACCATGCCGCCGAACCAGCGGCACTGCTCGCGCGCGTGGGCGAGCGCCTCGGGCGAGTCGTCCTCGGTGACGTACGCCGGGGCGGCCACGCAGATCGTGACCTCGGACGGGTCCCGGCCGGCGGCGACGGCCGCGTCCTTCACCGCCTTGACCATGTGCTCGGTGAGGTGGAGGTCGGCGAGCTGGAGGATGAAGCCGTCGGCCTCCTCACCGGTCATCTTCAGTGCCTTGGGGCCGTACGCGGCCATCCAGACCGGGAGTTCGGCGCCGGGCCCGACCCAGGGGAACCTGATGACGGTGCCGCCGCCGAGGTCGGCCTCTCCCCCGCTGCCCAGCGACCGGATCACCTTCATCGCCTCGCTGATACGGGCCAGGGTGTTGGGTTTGCGGCCCGCGACACGCATCGCGGAGTCACCGCGGCCGATGCCGCACACGGTCCGGTTGCCGAACATGTCGTTGAGGGTGGCGAACGTGGAGGCGGTGACCTCCCAGGTGCGGGTACCCGGGTTGGTGACCATGGGGCCGACCTTCAGCGTCGACGTGCTCGACAGGATCTGGCTGTAGATCACGAACGGCTCCTGCCACAGCACGGCGGAGTCGAACGTCCAGCCGTATGTGAAGCCGTTCCGCTCGGCCCGCTGCATCAGGCTGATGACCTTCGAGGCCGGCGGGTCGGTCTGCAGGACGAGTCCGAAGTCCATGGGCGCCACTCCTAGCTGAGGTACTGACAGGTGGAGCGGGGGGTGTAGACGCCGTGACCCGCGCGTCCGGTGAACTCCCGCTCGGTGATGACGAGTTCGCCGCGCGAGAGGACCGTCTCGACCCGGCCGGTGGTGCGCTTGCCCTCGTACGCCGAGTAGTCGACGTTCATGTGGTGGGTCTCGGCGGACATGACCTGCTCGGCGCCCGGGTCGTAGATGACGACATCGGCGTCGGCACCCGGGGCGATGGTGCCCTTCTTCGGGTACAGGCCGAACATGCGGGCCGGGGTCGCGCAGGCGATCTCGATCCAGCGGCGGCGGGAGATGTGCCCGTCGACGACGGCCTGGTGGAGCAGGTCCATGCGGTTCTCGACACCCGGGAGGCCGTTGGGGATCTTGGAGAAGTCACCGCGGCCTAGGTCTTTCTGGCCGGTGAAGCAGAAGGGGCAGTGGTCGGTCGAGACGACCTGGAGGTCGTTCGTCCTGAGGCCCTTCCACAGCTGGGCCTGGTGCTCCTTCGGGCGCAGAGGCGTGCTGCACACGTACTTCGCGCCCTCGAAGTCCGGCTCCGCCAGGTTGTCCGTGGACAGGAACAGGTACTGCGGGCAGGTCTCGCCGAAGACGTTGAGCCCCTCGTCGCGCGCCCTGGCCAGCTCGGCGACCGCCTCCGTCGCCGAGACGTGCACGACGTACAGGGGCGCACCGGCCACCTGGGCGAGCCTGATGGCGCGGTGAGTGGCCTCGGCCTCCAGCAGTGCCTTGCGGACCTCGCCGTGGTAGCGCGGATCGGTCTCGCCGCGGGCCAGTGCCTGCTCGACGAGCACGTCGATCGCGATGCCGTTCTCGGCGTGCATCATGATCAGGCCGCCGTTCTCGGCGGAGCGCTGCATCGCGCGCAGGATCTGGCCGTCGTCGCTGTAGAAGACGCCTGGGTACGCCATGAACTGCTTGAAGGAGGTGACGCCCTCCTCCACCAGCAGGTCCATCTCCTTCAGCGTCTCCTGGTTCACATCAGAGACGATCATGTGGAAGCCGTAGTCGATCGCGCACTGGGCGTCGGCCTTCGCCATCCAGGCGTCCAGGCCCTCCCGCAACGCGTGGCCGACGCTCTGCACGGCGAAGTCGATGATGGTGGTGGTGCCGCCCCAGGCGGCGGCCCGGGTTCCGGTCTCGAAGGTGTCCGAGGCGGAGGTGCCGCCGAACGGCAGCTCCATGTGCGTGTGCGCGTCGACGCCGCCCGGGATGACGTACTTCCCGGTGGCGTCGATGGTGCGCTCGGCCGTCCAGGCCTCGGCGGCCGGGGTGCCGCTCGTGGCGAGGGCGGCGATGCGGCCGTCCTCGATCAGGACGTCGGCGTGGATCTCGTCGGACGCGGTGATGACGAGACCACCGCGGATGACGGTACGGCTGCTCATGCGTGGACGCTCCGCTGGGTTGTGGTCGGACTTGCGGGTCGTGTGTGGCTGGTCGCTCCCCCGAGTTCTCGACTTCTCCCCCGCTCTCGGCTGCTCCCGCGCGCCCCCGAGGCGCGCGGGTGCCGCCCGGCTGCGGAGCCGCCAGCGGGTCGTACGCCTCGGGGCGGCGGTCCCGGCAGAACCGCTGACGGTCACGCACGCCATCACGCCCGCGTCGGCGGCCTCGGCGGCGTGTACCCGGCGCACCGGCCGGTCGGGGTGGCCGGCCATGACCGGGTCCTACCGAAGGCACCTCATGGCCGCGGGCCCCTGCGGGAGCCCGCTCACGGCTGGACGCTCCTCAGGGCGCTCTGCAGGATCTCGGCGCCCTCCTCCGCCTCGGCGACGGTCAGCGACAGGGGCGGGGCGATGCGCAGGGCGCTGGTGTTGTGGCCGCCGCCCTTGCCGAGGAGCAGTCCCTGCTCGCGGGCTGCCTCCAGCACGGCGGACGCCGCGTCCGGGTCGGCCTCGTCCGTGCCGGGCTTCGCCAGCTCGATGCCGATCATGAGCCCCCGGCCGCGTACCTCCCGTACGGCCGGAACCTGCGCGGCGATGGCCCGCAGCCGCTCGATGAGCAGCCCGCCGACGCGCCGGGCGTTGCCCTGGAGGTCGTGCTCCAGCAGGTAGGTGAGGTTCGCCAGGCCCGCGGCCATCGTGAGCTGGGTGCCGCCGAACGTCGAGATCGAGTTGCTGTCCAGGCAGTTCATGATCTCGGCGCGGGCGACGACGCCGCCGATGGACATGCCGTTGCCGATGCCCTTGGCGAAGGTGAGGATGTCCGGCGGTCCGCTCCGGCCGTGGGCCTGCCAGCCCCAGAAGTTGTCGCCGGTGCGGCCCCAGCCGGTCTGCACCTCGTCGGAGATCCACAGGATGCCCTGCTCCTGGAGCACCTCACGGAAGGCGGCGTACAGGCCGTCGGGCGGCGCGGTGAAACCCCCGACGCCCTGGATGGGCTCGGCGATGAGGGCGGCGGGTGGACGGGTGTGGCCGAGGAGGTCCTTCAGGTCCTCGACGCAGGCCGCGATGAAGTCGGCGTCGCTCAGGTCGGCGAACGGGCCGCGGGTGCGGACGCCGCCGTGGACGTACAGCGTCTGGAGCGGCGACAGCGAGGTCGGGGACCAGCCCCTGTTGCCGGTGATGCCGACGGCGCTGAACGAACGCCCGTGGTAGCTGTTGCGCATCGCCAGGATCTGGTTGCTGCGTCGGTGCGCGGTCGCCAGCAGCAGCGCGGTGTCGTTGGCCTCGGTGCCGGACGTGGTGAAGAAGACCCGCGCGTCCGGGATACCGGACAACTGCGCGACGCGCTCGGCGAGTTCGACCATCGGCCGGTTGAGGTACAGCGTGGACGAATGGATGAGCCTTCCGGCCTGTTCGCTGACCGCCTTGGTGACCTCGGGCAGCGCGTGCGCGGTCATCGTGGTGAGGATGCCGCCGAAGAAGTCGAGGTACCTGTTGCCCGCCGCGTCCCAGACGTGACGGCCCTCACCGTGGGTGATCTCGATGGGGTCGGCGTAGTAGAGGGCGAGCCAGTCGGGCATGACGGCCCTGTGCCGCCCGAGCAGTTCGTTGGTCACGGCTGCACCAGTCCTTCGTAGGCGTCGGGGCGGCGGTCACGGTAGAACGCCCACTGCTGTCGTACGTCCTCGATCAGGTCGAAGTCGAGGTCCCGTACGACGAGTTCCTCGCCCTTGTCGCTCGCGGTCCCGCCCACGAACTGCCCGCGCGGGTCGACGAAGTAGCTCGTCCCGTAGAAGTCGTTGTCCCCGTACTCCTCCTGGCCCACACGGTTGATCGCGGCGACGAAGTACTCGTTGGCGACGGCGGCGGCGGGCTGCTCCAGCTGCCACAGGTGGGAGGACAGGCCGCGGGAGGTGGCGGACGGGTTGTACACGAGCTGGGCGCCGTTCAGCCCGAGTTGCCGCCAGCCCTCCGGGAAGTGGCGGTCGTAGCAGATGTACACGCCGACCTTGCCGACGGCCGTGTCGAAGACGGGCCAGCCCAGGTTCCCCGGTTTGAAGTAGTACTTCTCCCAGAAGCCCTTGACCTGCGGGATGTGGTGCTTGCGGTACTTGCCGAGGAAGGTGCCGTCGGAGTCGATCACGGCCGCGGTGTTGTAGTAGAAGCCGGACTGCTCGACCTCGAAGACCGGGACGACGATCACCATGCCGGTCTCGCGGGCCAGCTCCCGCATGCGCGTGACGGTCGGTCCGTCGGGCACGGGTTCGGCCCAGGAGTAGTGCTCGGGCTCCTGGACCTGGCAGAAGTAGGGCGCGTTGAAGACTTCCTGGAAGCCGATAACCTTGGCGCCCTGCCGGGCCGCCTCGCGGGCGTGCTCGATGTGCTTGTCGACCATGGACCCGGTGTCGCCGGTCCAGGTCGCCTGGACCAGAGCGGCGCGTACGACGTTGGCCATTTCAGCTGCTCCTTCGACGGGGACGTCAGAGAGCCTCTACGCCCGTAGACACGGGCCGTAGATGGTCGAACGTAAGCCTCCCCGCGCACCTGGGCAAGACCATCGCCGTTAACCGGACGAGTCGATCATGTTTCGCACCCCTCCGGGTGACCGCCCGTGCGGTCAGGCGGTGAATCCCGCGACTCGGAAGGCGTGGACGAGGTCCCAGTGGCGTTCGTCCGACACACGCCGCGCGGCCTGAAGGAGCAGCGGTACGAGGCGCTGCGGGTCGGCCTCCACGCTGCGGACGGCCTCTTCGGGCGTACGGATGCGCACGTACGCGTCCAGGAGCGCGCGCACCTCCCGGTCGCGCCCCTCATGGGCGAGAGCGAGGACGGATGCGCCGATCTCGGCGGCCGGGCGGGCCACACCCTGCCGCAGCATCTGCTCCCCGTCGACCGTGCGCCCCGCCCCGGCCAGCGCGTCCGCGGCGGCCACCAGCTTGTCGGCGGGCAGTGAGGCGGCCTCCCACAGGAGGGTGGCCCAGTCGGCGCCGAGGCCGGCGCGGTGCAGTTCGGCGGCGAGCACCGGGTAGCGGGCGGCGGGCCAGTGGGCGGCCTCGGCGAGCAGGACGTGCGCCTCGCCGCTGCGCTGGTCGCGCCGCAGGGTGAGCAGCGTCTGGACGGTTCCGGTGATCTCCCGGCGCGCCGCGTCGTCGAGCGGCTGCGGGCGCGGCGGCTGGGGCTCGGCGGCCGCGGCAGGGTCGGCCACGCCCGCGAAACGGGCGCCTCGGGGTGTACGGGTCGTCGGGGCGGCGGCCGGGGCGGGTTCTGCCGTCGTGGGGACGACGGCCGCGGGGGGCGTCTCCTCGGCGTCCATCATTCCGGCGAAGCGGGCGCTGCCCCGGGGGCGACGTTTGGACTTGGACTTGGTGCGCTGTTTGGGAGCCGGGGCGGCGGGGGTTTCGCTCTGCGGCTCGGACGGCTCGGACGGCTCGGATGCGGGAGCGGTGCCACCGGGGTCGGTGGGGGCGGCCGGGCCCGGCGCGTCGAAGCGGAAGCGGTCCTCCGAGTCGAGGGCTCCGGGGGCGCGGGGGCCGGCTCCCGCCCGGGAGCGGGTGGCGTCCGTGCGTCCGGCGCCGGTCGGTGCTTCGGCCGGGTGGTTGCGGTGGTCCGGCGCCTCGCCCGTACGGCCGCGGGGGTCCCGTGCGTCGTGGGTACGGCCCTGGTCCTCCTCCCACCGGTCGTGGGGGCGGCCGCGGTCCCGTACCCGGAAGACGGCCCCGGCGTCCGCGTCCTGGAAGTGCTGCGCGCCCTGCGTGGGTGGGTGCGTGGCGCGGTCGGCGAGGTTCGTGAGGCGGGCCCGGATCTCGGCGCAGCGGGCCGTGGCGCGTTCGTGGTCGTCCTGGGCCCAGGCCAGGTCGAGCCGGAGGACCTCGGCTTCTTCGGGGGTGACGGCCGTCTGGAGCCGCTGGTTCAGATCGGTGGTGCGCTCGGCGGCGTAGCGCTGTTCGCGCATCATGACGCCGAGGCGGTCGCCCAGGGCGTCACGGGCCCCGGGGCGGGCGTCGTGGGCGGCGATCGAGGCGCTGTGCAGGGCGCGGGCCCGCTCGGCCTCCTGGGCGGCGGCCGCGGGGCCGTATGCGGTGGCGAGGTCCTGCAGGAGCGCCTCCACCACGTCCCAGGGCGGGACCTCCCAGCCGTCGAGACAGGCGCGCATGCCCTCGGGGTCCCGTTGCCAGAACACCGCGCACCAGCCGCCGCCCGGATCGAGCCGGGTCAGCAGCTTGTTCAGGTAGCTCGCGAACTCCCTCACCTGCCCTGGGAGTTGGTCCACAGCCATTGCTCGGCTCCCGCCAGACTGGAGTGCTTCGGTGCGGTAGAAAACACCAGTCGTGTTACGGGGCTGCTACGAAGAGTTTTCAGAACGGGCGCAGTGTGCTCTGCGGGGTCAACTGATACCTGTGCGTGACCTGTTCACGCATCGGCCGGTGCGGTGGCGGACGCGTCGCCCACCCTTGGGGCGGGCGAGGGGAAGCGGGAAGTTCGACGACAGAGCCTGGACGCCAGGACCTAGGCAGCAGCCGGCACGCAACGGCCGACGAGGGTGTCCATCGACAGACCGAGCACCTGGGCCAGCGCCGCCACCGTGAAGAAGGCCGGTGTCGGGGCGCGGCCGGTCTCGATCTTGCGGAGGGTCTCGGCGGAGATCCCGGCGGCTGCGGCGATCTCGACCATGCTCCGGTCGCCACGGGCCTCACGCAGCAACCGCCCGAGCCGCTCGCCGCGCTCACGCTCTTCGGGGGTCAGGGGGTTGCGAACCATTCCCCCATTCTAATACCGACTCCCGCCCGCCGAGCCCCTGCGGCAACGAACCCCGATCGGTATAGTAATTGGATTCAACCGGTATAGTAATTGGCATGGTGGAACTCAAGACAGACACTTCGATCGACGCGATGCACGAAACGGGACAGGTCGTCGGACAGGCGCTCACAGCGGTGCGGAAGGCCGCGGAGGTGGGGGTCTCGCTCCTCGAACTGGACGAGGTGGCGCGGGAGGTGCTGCGTCAGGCGGGCGCGGGGTCACCCTTCCTCGGCTACCGCCCCTCCTTCGCGCTCACGCCCTTCCCGGCGGTGATCTGCGCCTCGGTCAACGACGCGATCGTGCACGGAATCCCGACGGGGTACCGGCTGCGGGACGGCGACCTGGTGTCCATCGACTGCGGTGCCGAGCTCGGTGGCTGGGCCGGCGACTCGGCGATCAGCTTCGTCGTCGGCAGGCCGTGCGTCGCCGACCTGCGGCTGGTCGAGACGGCCGAGCGCGCGCTGGCGGCGGGTATCGGCGCAGCGGTGGTCGGCAACCGCATCGGCGACATCTCGCACGCCATCGGCTCGGTGTGCCGCGCGGCCGGATACGGGATCCCGGACGGCTTCGGCGGCCACGGCATCGGTCGCCGTATGCACGAGGACCCGCCGGTGCCGAACGAGGGCCGGCCCGGCCGCGGGATGCGGCTGCGCCACGGGATGGTGCTGGCCATCGAGCCCATGCTCATCGGTGGGGGCGACGACGGGTACCACGAGGCGACGGACGGCTGGACTCTGCGTACGAACGACGGGTCGCGGGCGGCCCATGCGGAGCACACGGTGGCGATCACGGACTCGGGGCCGCGGATTCTCACCGAGCGGTGAGCACCGCCGGGGCGCAGAGGCGCCGCCGGGGCGCGGTCGGGGCGCCGCCAGGGCCCGGTCGGGTTTCCGGTGCGGGTGTGTGGCGGCCATGTCTCCGAGACCAGGCGCGTTCAGGTGTAACCCCGGGGTGATCGGGCACTCGCGAGCCGAACGAACACCTCGATCGGCGAGGGTGCCCGGGGTCGCTTGGGACCGGCAGCGGGCCCCGGAACGGATGCCCATGACCAGCGGCTTCCCCGGTCCGCAGGGCTACGGCCCGGACCCCTTCGGAGAGTTCCTGGCACGCTTCTTCAGCGGGCCGCACCCTCAGCGCGTCGACATCGGACGGCTGATGAGCAGGCAGGCCCGGCAGCTGATCGCCGACGCGGCCACGTACGCGGCCGACCACGGCAGCAGCGACCTCGACACCCAGCACCTGCTGCGCGCCGCGGTCGCCATCGAACCCACCCGAAGTCTGTTGGCCGGTGCCGGCGCCAATCCCGACTCACTGGCCACCGAGATCGACGAACGCATCGGTCCGGGCGGACAGCAACCGGGCAACGGCCCGTCGCCCGCGTCGCTCTCCCTGACTCCCGCGGTCAAACGGGCCCTCCTGGACGCCCACGAGCTGGCCCGGGTCAGAGGCACCGGCTACATCGGCCCCGAGCACGTCCTCACCGCCCTGGCAGCCAACCCCGACTCGGCGGCCGGACACATCCTGAACGCCGCCCGCATCACGCCCCCCTCGCTGCCGTCCGAGGCACCGGAGTCGTCGGCGGCGGGCTACCCGCCGGGCGTCCAGACGCGCCCCGACCGCCAGCAGCGCGGCCCCACCCCGACGCTCGACAAGTACGGCCGCGATCTGACCGAGCTCGCCCGGCAGGGCCGTATCGACCCCGTGATCGGCCGGGACGAGGAGATCGAGCAGACCGTGGAGGTGCTGTCCCGGCGCGGCAAGAACAACCCGGTGCTGATCGGTGAGGCGGGCGTCGGCAAGACGGCGATCGTGGAGGGTCTCGCCCAGCGCATCGCCGACGGGGCCGTGCCCGACGTCCTGGCGGGCCGCCGCGTGGTCGCCCTGGACCTGTCGGGCGTGGTCGCCGGGACCCGCTTCCGCGGTGACTTCGAGGAGCGGCTGACGAACATCGTCGACGAGGTCCGGACGCACTCCGACCAGCTGATCGTGTTCATCGACGAGATGCACACCGTCGTCGGCACCGGCGCCGGCGAAAGCAGCGCGATGGACGCGGCCAACATCCTCAAGCCGGCCCTGGCACGCGGCGAGCTGCACATCGTGGGCGCCACGACGCTGGAGGAGTTCCGCCGCATCGAGAAGGACGCGGCCCTCGCCCGCCGCTTCCAGCCGATCCTGGTTCCCGAGCCGACCGTCGGGGACGCCCTGGAGATCCTGCGGGGCCTCAGCGACCGCTACGAGGCCCACCACCAGGTCCGCTACACCGACGAGGCCCTGGTGGCGGCCGTGGAGCTGTCCGACCGCTACCTCGCCGACCGGCAGCTCCCGGACAAGGCCATCGACCTGATGGACCAGGCGGGCGCCCGCGTGCGGCTGCGCGCCGGCACGAAGGGCACCGACGTACGGTCCCTGGAGCGCGAGATCGAGCAGCTGACCCGGGACAAGGACCAGGCGGTCGCGGGCGAGCAGTACGAGCAGGCCACACAGTTGCGCGACCGTATCGGCGAGCTGAAGCAGAAGGTCGGCGACGCCGGGACCGAGGTGCGCTCGACCGACGACGGGCAGCACCTGGAGGTGACCGCCGAGGACGTCGCCGAGGTGGTCTCCCGCCAGACCGGCATCCCCGTCAGCAGCCTCACCCAGGAGGAGAAGGAACGTCTGCTCGGCCTGGAGGAGCATCTGCACCAGCGGGTCATCGGGCAGGACGAGGCGGTGAGCGCGGTGTCCGACGCGATCCTGCGCTCGCGGGCCGGTCTGGCCAGCCCCGACCGGCCGATCGGCAGCTTCCTCTTCCTCGGCCCGACCGGCGTCGGCAAGACGGAGCTGGCCCGCGCACTCGCGGAGGCGCTGTTCGGCAGCGAGGAGCGGATGGTGCGCCTCGACATGAGCGAGTACCAGGAGCGGCACACCGTGAGCCGCATGGTCGGCGCGCCGCCCGGTTACGTCGGTCACGAGGAGGCGGGTCAGCTCACCGAGACCGTGCGCCGCCACCCGTACTCGCTGCTGTTGCTGGACGAGGTGGAGAAGGCCCACCCGGACGTCTTCAACATCCTGCTGCAGGTCCTCGACGACGGGCGGCTCACCGACGCCCAGGGCCGGACCGTGGACTTCGCCCACACCGTCATCGTGATGACCAGCAATCTGGGCTCCGAGGCGATCGCCCGGCGCGGTTCCGGTCTGGGTTTCGCCGCGGGCGGCGCCGAGGCCGACGAGGAGGCGCGGCGCGAGCGGATCCTGCGTCCGCTGCGCGAGCACTTCCGGCCCGAGTTCCTCAACCGGGTCGACGAGATCGTGGTGTTCCGGCAGCTCACCGACCAGCAACTGCGGCGCATCACCGACCTGTTGCTGGAGCAGACCCGGCGGCGCCTGCACGCGCAGGGCGTCATGATCGAGTTCACCGAGGGGGCCGTGGACTGGCTGGCGCGCCACGGCCACGAGCCCGAGTACGGGGCCCGCCCGCTGCGCCGCACCATCCAGCGGGAGGTCGACAACCATCTGTCGCGCCTGCTCCTCGACGGGCGCATCTCGGCGGGCAGCCGGGTGCTGGTGGGCGCCGAGGACGGGCGGCTGACGTTCGACACGCCGCCGCCCGCCCCGGTCTCCGGCCCGGACTCCGGGAGCTGATCGGGCGAGCCCGGTCACGCCCCGGTCCGAGGAGGGCCGGGCGGTTGGGCCCGGCCGCGGCTACGGCGCCGGGCTCACCACCATCGCCGAGCCGCCGCCGCGTCGTTCCGTCTCGGCGGCGGCCAGCCACTTGCCGTTCGGCAGGCGCTGGACGCCGGTCGCGGCGCCGATCTCCGCGTTCTGCCGGAAGCCGTGGCCGATGGCTTCCAGTTCGGCCTTCCGGGGACTGGTCCACAGGCCCGGTTCGATTTCGGTGGTGGTCTGGTTGCGCTGGCTGGCGCGCGGCGCGGCGATCGCGTCGACCAGCGGCAGGCCTCGGTCGAGGAAGCCGGTCAGCGTCTGCAGGACCGTCGTGATGATGGTCGCGCCGCCCGGCGAACCGAGCGCCACCACGGGCTTGCCGTGCTTGTCCAAGACGATCGTCGGCGACATCGACGAGCGCGGCCGCTTGCCCGGACCCGGCAGGTTCGGGTCGTGGACGGCCGGGCTGGCCGGGGTGAAGGAGAAGTCCGTCAGCTCGTTGTTGAGGATGAAGCCGCGGTCCGGGACGGTGATGGCGCTGCCGCCGGTCTGCTCGATGGTGAGCGTGTACGAGACGACGTTGCCCCACTTGTCGGCCACGGTGAGGTGGGTGGTGCTGTCGCCCTCGTACGTCGTCGGGGCCGCCGTACCGCTCGTGTCGCACTTCGCCGGGTTGCGCGGGTCGCCGGGCGCCACCGGGCTGGTGAGCACCGCGTCGTCCTTGATCAGGCACGCACGCGCGTCGGCGTACTTCTGCGACACCAGTTCCTTGGTCGGTACGTCCTCGAAGGCGGGGTCGCCCACCCAGCGCCCGCGGTCGGCGAACGCGATCCGGCTGGCCTCGATGTAGCGGTGCAGGTACTGGGCCTCACTGGCCTTCGACAGGTCCGTGCTCTCAAGGATGTTGAGCGCCTCGCCGACGGTCGTGCCGCCCGACGAGGAGGGCGCCATCGCGTACACGTCGAGGCCGCGGTAGGAGGTCTTCGTGGGTGCCTGGCGCTTGGTGCGGTACGCGGACAGGTCCTTCAGCGACAGGTCGCCGGGGCGGGCGGTGTAGCCGGCCTGCGGGTCCACCGGCGGCTCGTTCACGGTGTCGACGATGTCGTGGGCCAGCTTGCCGCGGTACAGGGCGCCGGCGCCCTTTCGGCCCAGTTCCTCGTATGTACGGGCCAGATCGGGGTTCTTGAAGGTGGAGCCGACGACCGGCAGCTCGCCGCCCGGCAGGAAGAGCTCGGCCGTGTCCGGGAAGTACCGGAACCGGGTTTCGTTGGACGCGGTCTGCGAACGGAAGGTCTCGTCGACGGTGAACCCGTCGCGGGCGAGCCGTTCGGCGGGCTTCAGCAGGGTGCCGAGCCGTTTGCTGCCCCAGCTGTCCAGCGCCGTCTGCCAGGTGGCGGGGGTGCCGGGCGTACCGACGCTCAGACCGCTGCTGACCGCGTCGGCGAAGGGGATCGCCTTGCCGTCCTCCACGAACAGGTTCTCGTCGGCGGTCAGGGGCGCCGTCTCGCGGCCGTCGATGGTGTGCACCGTGCGGGAGACGGCGTCGTAGTAGACGAAGTAGCCGCCTCCGCCGATGCCCGCCGAGTACGGCTCGGTGACGCCCAGGGCGGCTGCCGTGGCGACCGCCGCGTCGACGGCGTTGCCGCCGCCGCGCAGCACCTCGATGCCGGCGGCCGAGGCGTCCGGGTCGACGCTCGCCACGGCGCCGCCGTGGCCGACGGCCACGGGCTCCTTCTCGACGCCGTTCTGCCCGGCGGAGGGCGGCGCCGCTGCCCCCACCGACATCACCGCGGCCGAAACCGCCAGAACCGCCAGTCTCCGTGCGACAGGGCGAGTCATCCGCTACCTCCAGTTGACGACCGTCCGCGCAGCGTAACCCGGTTGCCATGGGCGCGTCAGGGCGCCCCGGACAGTGTTGGGGAGGGCCCGCTAGCATGCGCGCCCATGAATGCCGAAGTGACCGACATCGTCCTGAACGTGATCGTGGCGGGCATCGCCGCCGCGCTGGGCTGGACCGCCCGGACCTATCTGTGGAAGCGGAAGCTCAACCGCAAGCAGGCCTTCTTCGGTTTGCCCGACAACGCCGAGTCGCTGCTGGTGGTCAACCGCGAGGCCACTGGCGGCCCGGACCTGACGGTGACACGTCACGATGTTTCCGCGCTGCTCGAACTCTCCGCGCTCATCAAGGACTGCGGCGCGCACGCGCAGATCGTCGCGCACGACGCGGCCCAGCAGGGCTTCGGGGAGCGCACGGAGTTCTGCGTGGGTCACCCGGCCCCGAACCGCCGTATGGCGGCCCATCTGGCGTCCCTGCTGCCGGGCGTCCAGGTGAACTCCGACCCCGAGCCCGGCCCGGACCGGGGCGCCTTCCTGATCGGCAAGGAGCAGTACCGGCTGGAGGCCGGCCGCAGCGAGTACGTCCTCCTCGCCCGGCTCACCGCGGACCAGGGCAACACGGCCCGCCCGGTCTTCCTGTTCTGCGGCCAGCGCGCGGTCACCACCCAGGCTGCGACCCGCTATCTGTCCCGCAACCACGAGCGGCTGGCCCGCAAACACGGCAACAGCACCTTCGTCCTGCTGCTGAAGGTGGTGAACTCGCAGGCGTACGGCCCCGACGTGGTCGAGCTGGTGGCCGATGTGACGAAGGCGGCCCAGACCCCGATACCGGCGGTGGTTCCGCGCAACTCACACCGCGCCTCATAGATTTCCGGGGCCCTGGTGCGGGGAACCGCCACGTCGCACACGATGGTCACCGGCACCGAGGAGAGCGGCACCCTCGTCGCACACCTCTGCGACGTGGGGCCGCTCGGCCTCGGCAGGCTGGTCAGCAACGCGCCGTACACCTTCCTCGGGCACACGCCCGGCAAGCCGTCCGGCGTCGGCCTGGAGCTGTTGTCCATGGCTTACGACGTTCCGTCAGGTCACCGTGTCGCCCTCGTCGTCGACACGGTCGACCCGCTCTCCATCGAGCACAACCCGTCCGGCGCGCAGCTGACCTTCTCCTCACCGCGGCGCGGTACCTCCTATGTGTCGGTGCCGCTGCGCGAGCAGTGATCTCCGGCTGCCACCGGGCGGGCCTGGCCTTGTGAGCTGCTGCCCTCCCCCTACGGTCCCGGGTCCCGAACGGGGGTGAACGGCATATCGTAGTCGACCGACTCATGGATGAAGGCGGGGTGTTCGACCGTACCGGGGCCCTCACCGCCATCGGCCGACGGGCGTCCTGTCATGAAGTCCGCTCCCCCGCTCAGTGGCATGTCCCACCC
>NZ_VMNX01000247.1 GCF_009377235.1 Streptomyces acidicola | reverse complement strand
AAGAGACAGGGGAGGGGCCGGGCCCCGGAAACGAAGGTCAGGACGACTTGGGTACGTCGATCCGGTCGATGTCCGGCGCGTAGTCGGAGCCGCTGTCGATGGTGAGGGTGTTGGAGCCCGCCTTGAGCTGGACCGGGACGGTCGCGGTCGACACGGTCCCCCAGTCACCGGTGGAGGCGAAGGTGTGACGGACCGCGCCGCCGTCGTTCGCGGAGACGGACGCCGTCCGGGCGTCGCCGCTGATGTAGGAGATCCGCACCTGGTAGGTGCCCGCCTCGGGGACGACGACGTCGTTGAAGGTGAGCTTGCCACCCCGGTAGAGGTTGCCGACCTTCTTACCGTCGGAGCAGGCCGAGCAGTCGCCGACGGAGGCGCTGCCGCCGAGGGTGTTGTCCCCGGACTCGGCCTCGTAGCCGGTCAGGGACACGGCGGCGCCCTTCGGGGTGACGGTGAACAGGCGGGAGCCGTGGGCGGGCAGCGCCTGGATGATCCTGCCGCGGTGGGTGCCGAGGTTCTCGTGGTTCCACAGGTCGCGGACAGCGGCCTTGCCGGTGAAGCCGAGGGCCGAGAAGTCGGCGGTGACAGCGGCGGAGGTGTCGGCAAGGTTGAACAGCGCGACGGTGTAGGTGCCGTCGGGGTTCTTCGCGGCCCACACCTGCTGCGGGTCGGAGGCGGTGACCAGGTGTGCGGGCGGGGTGTCGCCCTGGTTGACCGCGATCACCTCCTTGTTGGTCAGCAGGGACAGGCCGTAGGAGTCGAGGCGGGTGAGGTCGTCACCCGTGTACAGCGGGGACTTGGCGATGGCCCACAGGGTGGCGTAGCTCTGCCGTTCGGCCTTGGTGAGGCCGTCCATCTTGCCGTTGCCGACGTTCAGGGCGTCGAGGTCGTTCCAGCCGCCGGGGCCGGCGTGCCGGGTCCAGGCGGGGGTGTCGGCCCAGCGGTCGTCGACCGAGTTCTCCCAGCTGACGAGGGTGTTGCAGTAGCACTCGACGTCGGTGTCGATGCGCCAGCCCTGGGAGTACTTCTTCCAGTCGGCAGCGTGTCCGATGTCCAGGGACCAGGACAGTTCGAGGTGGATCGGGCGTCCGGTGGCGGCGATGGCCTTCTGCCAGGCGGCGACGTCGGCGACGTTGTCGTAGTTCTCGCCGCTCTTGAAGGAGCCGGGGCCGACGCCGTCGAGCTTGAGGAAGTCGTAGCCCCAGTCGGCGAACATCCGTGCCTGGGAGTCGACGTACTTCTGCGCGCAGGGATCCGAGAAGTCGATCTTGTAGGCGCTGTCCCAACCGTTGGTGGTGCGCAGGTCGTCGTAGACGATGTCGGCGGTGGTGCAGCCCTCGGCGTTCCAGATCGGCGGCTTGCCGTCGTTGTACGCCTCCTTCTCCAGGCCGACGGGGAGGTAGATGCCTGCCTTGAGGCCCTTGGCGTGGATGTCCTCGGCGACGGGCTTCATGCCGCGGGGGAAGCGGACCGGGTCGGCCTTCTGCCGGGCGTACTGGTCGAACTCCGGTTTCCAGTCACGGTCGCGCCACCAGCCGGCGTCGATGTTGACGTACTCGTAGCCGTACTTCTTCAGCTTCGCGGCCAGGGCGTCCGTCTGCTCGAGGACGTTGGCCTCGGTGAGGTAGCTGTAGTCGCCGTCCGGGTTGAGGCCGGGGTACTTCGACGACTGCATGCTCCAGCTGGACCAGCCCATGTAGGGCTTGGCGGCCAGGGCCGGTGAGGCAGTTTCGGTGGTGCTGCCGGTGCTGGCATGGGCGGCCGGGGCGGTCGTCGCGATGCCGACGACGAGGGCCAGGACGACCGCGGCTCTCAGAGAGCGTGCGGGCAGGACGGAGTACGAGGATGACCGCATGGGCCGTGCCTCCTGGGGGTGGGTTTCCGGCGGGGAGGGGCGGCTCAGCCCTTGCCCGAGCCGAGGGTGAGTCCGCTGATGAACTGGCGCCGAAGGGCGAAGTACACCAGCAGCGTGGGGATCGCGGTCATCGGGGCTCCGGCCGCGATCAGGTTGGGGTTGGTGAAGTACTGGCCCTGGAGGTTGGCCAGGGTGGAGGTGATGGGCCGTTCGTCACCGGTCTCGATGAGGGTGAGCGGCCAGAAGATGTCGTTGTAGATCCAGATCGATTCGAGGGTGGCGAGCGCGGCGAAGGCCGGCCGGCACAGCGACAGCACGATCTGGAGGAACTGCCGCCGCACGGGGGCGCCGTCGTCCGGGTGGCCGAGCCGCTCGATCAGGCCGGGCAGCCCGGGCAAGACGACGGTGGAGGTGAAGCCGGGGTCGCTGTCGCGGTCGGCACGAATCTTCTCGTCGGTGATGTGCCGGCTGAGGAAGAGCCCGATGACCGCCATGCCGGTCTTCTTGTCCAGCACCGACTGGGCGGCGTCCTGCCGGGACCGGCCGTCGCCGCTCTTCCCTTGTCGGTCCAGGAGGCCCCGCCGCGCAGCCGCGACAAGTGGAAGTCGTAGCTGTTGGCCCGCAGGTTCAGGTAGACGAAGGCGCCGAGGACGGACCACCTGTCGCCGCCGCCGCAGCCGGAGGAGACCGAAGAGAGGCAGTCCTTCCGCATCCGCCGGGCCAGGGCGACGAACTCGTCCCAGTTTCTCGGGACTTGATAACCACGCTCGACAAAGAGGCTCTTGCGGTAGAAGACGGCCAACGGGTACTTGTACAGCGGTACGAGGCAGTACTTGCCGTCCTCGCCGCGGGAGAGCTGCTTGGCGGCGTCGCTGAAGCCGTCGCCCATTGTCTCCCACACCTCGTCGACCGGGCTGGCGAGGCCCTTCTTGGCGAAGTGCCGGCGATGGGTGGCTCTGCAGCGTCATGGCTGCTCCTCATACGTGCGGGTTCGGTCTGGACACGGGTGCCGGGGCGCTCACTGGTGTGACCCCGAGCCGATGAAGGAATGGATGGCGGTGGCGGCGGCCCCTCGTGCCCACTCCTCGAAGGGCAGCGGGCGGGTCTGTACGTCGCACTGGGCGGCGGAGCCGAAAGCCGCCGCCGCGAAGGAGTTGCGGATCTGCTCCGCGAACAGGTCGTAGGCGGCCAGGCCCTCACCGGAGATGATCACGCGTTCGGGTCCGAGGAGGTTGGCCACGGTGGCGATGCCCCGGCCGATTGCCTCGCCCGCCCTGGCGTACGCTTCCTGCGCCCCGGCGACACCCTCGTGGGCCAGTGCGGCGGCCTCGGCGGCGTCGGTGACCTCGGCGCCGGTGGCCGCGCGGACCCGGTCGACGAGTGCGGCGTCGCCCGCGATGGCCTCGACGCAGCCGCGGTTGCCGCAGTGGCACAGGGGACCGGCGGGGTCGACGGTGACGTGTCCGATCTCGCCGGCCACGCCGTGCGCCCCGGCGACCACCCGGCCGTGCACGACCAGGCCGCAGCCGATGCCGGCGCCGACGGTGACGAGGGCGAAGTCGGACAGGCCCACGCCTGCGCCGAACCACTGCTCGGCGACGGTCAGGGCACGGACATCGTTGTCGATGGTGACCGGCAGGCCCGTGGTCATGGCGGCCAGTTCCGCGAGCGGCACCTCGCGCCACTCCAGGAACGGCGAGTACCGCACCATGCCCTCCGCGCGGTCCACATCACCGGAGACGGCGACGCCCGCGCCCACGACGTGGACGCCCAGTCCGTCCGCCTCGGCCAGCAGTTCCTGCGTCAGGTCGGCCAGGGTGGCCAGCACCGCCCGAGGTGCGCGGTCGCCCAGTGGCAGGCGCCGGGCGAGCAGCACCCGGCAGCAGAGGTCGGTGAGGACCCCGATGACCTCGTCGCCGGTGACCTTGATCCCGACGAACAGGGCCCGTCCGCTGTCGACGCGCACCAGGCTGGCGGGCCTGCCCAGCGCCGGGCGGGCGTCCTCGTCGACGCTCTCCACCAGGTATCCGGCCTCGATGAGGGGCCGTACGGCCTTGGTGACGGCGGCCGGGGACAGCCCTGCCCGCCGGGCCAACTCCAGCCGGGTGAGCGGGCCCTGGGACAGGGCCGTGACGAAGATCTGCGAGACGGCCGGTGTGTTGGCCGGGAACGTCTCGGCACGAGGGGGCGAGGACATGGCCGGGAACCTAGGCGGCTTATTTTCCGCTGTCAATGAAAGAAGCAAGATCCCCTTGATGGTTGACTTCGAGCCCAGCTCTACTTTCAAATGACGTGCGTAGGTGGACTGTTGTCATGAAATCAAAGGCTGTACCTGATCTTCGACTTCTTGAGGGCAACGCTGCCGTGGCGAAGTCGGCCGGCCGGCCGATGACGTCGGCGGCGATCACTCTGTCGCCGGTGAGGTAGAAGGCCGACAGGGTCGGGCCCGTGCAGCCGCGGGTGACGCAGCGGTCATGACCGGCCGACAGGCCCACCATCTGCAACTTGAGGTCGCACTACTACGACCAGAACCACCGTATCGCCGTGGACGCCGGCCGGCCGAGGATCGTCGCCGCGGCGACCTTGGCGTACTCGATGGCGTTGGGCGCCGACTCCAGCCGGATGCGCCCGCCGGCGTAGGCGCTGGGCCGGTTGGCGCAGTCGCCGATGGCGAGGATGTCCGGGTCGCTCGTGCGGGCGAACTCGTCGACGACGATGCCGTTGTCGGTGTCCAGACCCGCCGCGCAGGCCAGGTGCGTGTCCGGTTCCATGCCGATCCCGACGAGTACGAGGTCGACGTCGAGCCGCTCCATGACCCCCGGAGGTCGACACCTCGACGCCGGTCACCCGACGTCCCGACGCGTCCACGGCCACGTCGGCCACAGCCGACACCGCCTCGATCGACCAGGCAGGCCGCATGCTCAGGCTGCCGTCCATCCGCCAGCAGTTCGCCGACCTCGCCGAAGGCGCCCGCACGCGACCAGATGTCGTATCGGGCCTTCCTCGCCGAGCTGCTGATGGCGGAGTGCGACGAGCGAGCCCACCGACGCTTTCGACTTCGACGCCAACGCCAACATCGACACGGCCACGATCAACACGCTCGCCGGCTGCAAGTGAATCAAGAAAGGGCAGCCCCTCTGCCTGATCGACGACTCAGGCACCGGCAAGTCCCACATGCTCATCGTCCTGGGCACCGAGGCCAGCATGAAGGGCTACCGCGTCCGCTACACGCTCGCCGCGAAGCTGGTGAAACGAACTGGTCGAGGCCGCCGACGAGAAGCAGCTGAACAAGACCATCGCCCGCCACGGCCACGTCGACCTTTTGTGTATCGACGAGCTCGGATTCACGGAACTGGACCGGCATGGCGCCGAACTGCTGTTCCAGGTTCTGACCGAGCGGTAGATAAGAAACAGCGTCGCCATCGACTCCAATGAGTCGTCTGTAAAAGCACACATGTTCGTGCGAACCTGTGCAAGGTGATGCCGAAAGGTCACGGGTTCAGTGACCTGGGCGCCACTTCGTCCAGGACCGCGCACGGGCGTACGGCCACTGGGCCCCTCGTGGGTGCGCCCGCGCGGGGTCTGCTCCTGGTCGGTCAGGGTCGTACGTAGCGCCGGAACATCGTTCCTGAGGCGAGGGAACGGTGCTCGACCAGGCGCAGCCGCAGTTCTTCTCTCACGGGCAGGTACGGCTTGCCGCCCCCGACGATCACGGGGAATGCGTACACCCAGAACTCGTCGATCAGGTCCAGCAGGGAGACGGCCAGCTCAGGGCCGCCGAGCTGGAGGTTGCCGTCGATCTCCTGCTTGAGGCGCGTCACCACGGACAGGGCGTCCTTGCGACGGACGATCGTGAGCCCTTCGGGGACGGTCTGGAGGGTGTCGGAGAAGACGTACCGCGGCGTCTCCTTGTAGAACTGGGCGAACTCCCGCTCGACGGCCGGGGCGTCTTCCTTGCCGAGGTCCTGCGTCCAGGGCTTTTCCATCGCCTCATACAGCCGCCGCCCGAACAGGAACGCCGCGGTCCGGCGAACATGGTCGTTCGCCGCCTGGTGAAAGTCGTCGGCCGGGTCCATAAAGTCCATGCCACCGTCGGAATCCTCGATGTAGCCGTCGATCGAGGTGTTCATCCAGTAGATGACCTTGCCCATAAACTCCTCCTTGGTCGTAGAGGTCGTAGAGGTCGTCCGGAGTGGAGACCCGATGGAGCGCCGGAACTCATCGCAGGCAGGGCCACCAAACGTCGCTTTTCCAGATGGACCGGGGCCGTTGGGGAACCGGACGGCCAGGCCGCTCAGTACGGATTCCAGGCCGAGGTGAAGAGGCCTTCCAGGACGTCGGTGTCGTGGCCGGTGAAACCCGCGTGAGCGAGGACGGTGATGAACACGGCAGTGATCAACGTCAGCGGCTCGCAAGCGGAGATCGCATCATGATCCTATTTCGTTCTGGTCGAGTAGGCGGCCCTCATGGACATGGTCGGCGAGATAGATCATGACGCCCTCGGGGTCCATCCCGAAGGGGCCGCGACGAGTTTGGGGTCCATGGTGTCGACCAGGCGGGTGGAGCGCGGCATCCGGGCGGGAGGCTGCAGGCGTCCAGGACATGGCTGACATAGGCGGTGGAGGCCGGGGATCGGCCGGCCATGGTGCCTTGGGTGACCATCACGTGCGGGTTGCTGGTGCGCTGGGTTTCACGATGAGCCAGGCACCGCTGCACGGCAGTCCAGCTGATCGGGTCGAGGGGCACCGGGTGGGGGCGTTGCCCGAGGCGGATGGTGCGGCTGGTCGGATGGACGTCATCCAGCCGCAGGTGGCTGACCTCGCTGCTGGAGGCGCCGCGCAGGGAGAGAATGCCCAGCAATGCCTCGTGCGGGTGAACGGCGGGACCGCTGGCCCACCTTCGGAAGAGGCGTCGCTGCTGGTCGAGGGTGAGGGTCTGGTCGATGAAGCCCTTGGGTGCCTTCGCCGACAGTCCGCTGGTGGGGTCGAAGAGGATCATCTTGTGGCTCTTGGCAAAGCGGAAGAACTGCCGGGCGATCTGCAGCCGCCGCGGCCGGTGCTTGGGGCTGAGCGGCCAGGAACGTCTCGATGTCGTGCACGTCGACTGGCTGCGGACCGCTTTTGCGACGCAGGCAGCTGGATGTGTTGCATTCCGATACCGCCAATGTGATGCGTACCACTCTCTGGGTGCTTCGGGTCAGGCATGCGCGATCATGATCGGAATGGACGCTGGTTTCCTTGGCATCGCTGAGCTGGTCGAAGCCCCATCCGTGGCGGTCGTAGTCGACGTTATGCGTGCTTTCACCGTGGCTGCGTGGGCCTTTGACCAGGGGGCGGAAAAGATCGTTCTTGCTGAGTCGCTGGACGAAGCCCTGGCGCTCAAGGCTCGCCACCCGGATTGGGTGGCGATCAAAGACGGTCCGCCCGCGCCCGGGTTCGACATGGTCAACTCGCCGGGCCTGCTGCGGGCTGTTGACCTTCGCGGACGGACCGTTGTGCAGAAGACCACGGCGGGGACGGTCGGCGCCCTCGCCGTCAAGGAGGCATCGCTGGTGCTGTGCGCCAGCTTCGTGGTGGCGGAGGCAACAGCTCGGCTCTTGCGGACACGCGAGTGCGACAGTGTCACGTTCGTGGTCACTGGCGACGACGGGCGCGCCGATGAAGATCTGGCGTGCGCTCAATACATCGCTCGGAGGGCCACCGAGGCTGGGACGGATGCAGCTGAATTCCTCCGCCGCGCCGGCGAGTCGCGCGCCGCCGCCGAGCTGGCAGGGGGTGTGCGTCAAGGAGTCCATCCTGATGACGTCGCACTCTGTCTTGAGCTCGACCGGTTCCTGTTTGCCATGGTGGCGACCTTGGAAGGCTCGCTCATGGTCCTCCGTCCGTGCGCCGTGCCTTCGCTGACCGACGAGGCTTCGATCTGATCGTTGGTGAGGTCCAACTCTCGCCATGCGAGAGCTGACATTGCCAGCGGCGGCTTGGTTGCTGGGCGGCGAGGCGAGCCAGGGCCTGGGGGCAAAGTCCTGACGTCCATGCCGGGAGTTGGCGTCAGGACCGGAGCCCGCATCCTGGTCGAGGTCGGCGACGGCAGCAACTTCCCCACCGTCGGCCACCTCGCCGCCTACGCCGGCCTCGCCCCGGCGACCCGCAGCTCGGGCTCCTCAATCCGCGGCGAACAGCCCTCCAGGAGAGGAAACAAGCAGCTCAAACGGGGCTTCTTCCTCTCCGAGTTCGCCGCCCTCGCCGACCCGGACCCCCGGGCCTACTACGACAAGAAGATCGCCCAGGGCAAGCATCACACCCAGGCACTGCTCTGCCTCGCCAGGCGCCGGGCCGACGTCCTCTTCGCCATGCTCCGCGACGGAACCTTCTACGAATCCCGGCCGGTGGCAGTCACGTGAGCCGATCAAGCACCGCCTGCCAGTCCTCCACCGAAGTGTCGGGGACACGCACGTCCGGCAGCGAACCCATCAGATCGGGTTCGAAGAAGTTTTTGACGTCATCCCACAACAGGTCAGGCATCAAGCCATGCTGCCCTGCACCTCGCCCGAACGCAGCCCGATTCCCTTGACGGAACCCATACGGGCCCCCGCTTCAGGTCCTAGAGCCGTCACTCGGCATCCGTCAGGCAACACGTCACGTTCTACGCACGCCCCAACTCCCACGGGTAGCCCCGCGTTCTGCTGCCGTCCTCGGATACCGGACCCAGCTCATACATCACCCGCCACGTCCTGGCCTTCAACCCGGCATCCGGGTCCTCGGCAACTCCCAGGCCAGATGCACCCGCGCCGGGAAGCCCTGGTCTCGCGTCCAGGAATAGCCGCGGACCCAACCCGCGTTGCCGCAAACATGACGACGAATGCGCCGCGGCCCGAGGTACTGCGATACACCGCCTTCTCCAGTGCCCCCGACGGCGGAAACCCCGCCGGCGTCGTTCTGGATGCCACCGCCCTCGAAGACAGCGACATGCTGGCCATCGCCGCCGAGCTCGGATACTCCGAGTCCGCGTTCCTGACCGCGCCCCCGGAGGGTCTCGGCGGGCAGAAAGGACGGGCGTACAGCATCCGTTACTTCAGCCCCAAGGCCGAGGTGCCGTTCTGCGGGCACGCCACCATCGCGACCGCCGTCGCGCTCGCCGAGCGGACAGGTCCTGGGGAACTGGTATTCGCGACGCGCGCCGGCACCGTACCGGTGGAGGTGGCCGAGGAGGACGGGACGGTCCGGGCCACCCTCACCAGTGTCGAGCCGCGCATCAAGGAGGTCGCCGACGCCGACCTCACGGAGGCGCTCGCCGCGCTCGACTGGCCGACCACGGATCTCGACCCGGCCTTCCCGCCCCGTATCGCGTTCGCAGGCGCCCGCCATCTCGTTCTCGCGGCTGCGACACGCGCGCGCCTCGCGGATCTCGCGTACGACTTCGCGCGCCTCGAAGCCCTGATGCACCGCTTGGACCTGACCACGGTCCAGTTGGTGTGGCGGGAGTCGGCCACCGTCTTCCATGTCCGTGACCCGTTCCCCGTCGGCGGCGTCGTCGAGGACCCGGCAACCGGCGCTGCGGCGGCCGCGTTCGGTGCGTACGCCCGTGAGCTCGGCCTGGTCCCCGAGGACGCCGTCCTCACCCTGCATCAGGGCGAGGACCTGGGCCGCCCTGGCGAGCTCTCGGTGACGCTGCGCGCGGGTGACCCGCGCGTCCGTGTCAGCGGCACGGGAACGCGCATCAGCTAAGGCTCCAGCCGTGACGGCAGGGCAGACACAGGTCTCCCCAGTGATCACAGAACGTCACAACTCCATGATCGCCAGGACCGTGCCCGTCCTGCCGCCGAGGTAGCTGACCGCACCTGTCTACGCGGCGTCTTATCCAGGAACGCTCCGATGCCGTGATCACACCAGTCACAGCGTGACCATGCCATTGCTTCAGACTCTCCCGCCGCCAGTCGTTCTCCTGAACTGCGTTTCCGGAGGATGGCAGATCCGACTACCGCTTTGGCGATGTCGCAGAGCGCGGCGAGAGTTGCCCCCGAGGGGCGAGCGCTGGAGATGGAGCTTCTGGCAGAGGAGTTGCCAACCGAGATCACCCCGTCCCTCTGAGCGTCGCATGCTTATCCACTTCTGTTTGAGGCGTTCGTAGGGGCCGTTGAAGACGGCGGCGGCGTCGGTGACGCCGTCGAGGAGTCAGTAGGACAGTTCTGTGTCGATGCGGTGGGTCCACCGGGCGAGCATGTGTGCACAGTATGAACAGAACTGAGTGATCCATGGTGCTCCAACAGGTGCATTCCTAGCATCGCCTCACTCGGCGTGATGCTGCGCCACTGAGTTCTGGAGCGTTGCCTTGCACAGCTCAAGCAGGAACATGCCTTCCCCTCCACGCCCCCGGTCCCGCATGCGACGGAGGGGAACACTGGTCGCCGGCATCGCCGGCATCGTCGCTGGGTCCTTGAGTGGCATCAGTCCGGTTCAAGCTGCCCAACCGCAGCCTGCATTGACGGCGTGCCCCTCAAATGTGGAGGGCAAGGCCACCTGCTACAAGGGCCAGGACGCTAACGGAGCTTTCTACGCAATCGCCGTGCCCAAGCACTGGAACGGCTCACTGATCGTTCACGCTCACGGCGGCCCCGACTTGGGTGAAGGATCAGATCCGGAGAGGAGCACCAGCGACCTGGATCGTTGGTCTGTGATGGTGGACGAGGGCTATGCCTGGGCAGGTTCATCCTACCGGCGCGGTGGTTATGGAACCCGAATGGCTGCTGTGGACACGGAGAATCTGCGTCGGCTGTTCGTGGACGAATTCGGCAAGCCGGAACGCACGTACGTGCACGGTCAGTCCTGGGGCGGGAACGTCGCTGCCAAGGTCGTGGAGAAGTACGGCAAGAAGCAGGGTCCCTACGACGGCGCCCTGCTCACGAACGGCGTTCTGGCCGGCGGCTCCCGCGGCTACGACTACCGCGTCGATCTTCGGGCGGTCTATCAGTACTACTGCCAAAACCTTCCTCTCCCCAGCGAACCTCAGTACCCGCTGTGGCAGGGACTGCGTCCCGCGTCGACCCTGACAACTGCAGGCCTGCGGGCCCGCCTGCAGGAGTGCACTGGATATGCCTCAGCTCCACAGGAGCGCACCCCACTGCAGCAACGCAACCTTGACGACATCCTCACCGTCACACATATCCCGGAGCGGACGCTGGAATCGCACCTGCGCTTTTCCGTGTTCACCTTCCGCGACATCGTGCACAATCGGCTTGGCGACCGGAATCCTTTCAGTAACGACGGCGTGTGGTACTCCGGTTCACATGACGACAAGGCGCTGAACGCGGGGGTCGAGCGTTTTTCCGCCGACCCCGATGCCCAGCGCGATCTGTCCTATGACAGCGATCTCACCGGGCAGGTTTCGATCCCTGTGCTCACCATGCATGCCATCAACGACCCCACCGCATTCGTCGAGCATGAGGCTGCATACGGGGCGACTCTCAAGAACGCACATCGCGACAAGAACCTCGTGCAGACCTTTACCAACGAGAGCGAGCACAGCGAGCTGAGTAACGCTGAGTACGCCAACTCCGTTGCCTCGCTGGCTGCCTGGGTACGCACGGGTAAAAAGCCGACGCCGCAGTCCATTGCGTCATCATGTGCCTCCTTCGACCGCACCTACGGCACGGGGTGCTTCTACGATGCAGACTTCCGACCTCTCCCGTACGACTCCCGGGTCCGACCGCGGCCAGGAGGACTGTCATGGCCAGCCATGACAGCCTCTCAGGAAAAGTCCTGGAGCCGACTCGACGGTGTGGGCATCGTCCCGTAGTACGGGCGATCAGCACGGGCAGTGGTGAGATCGGTGTTCCGAGGAGATCGAGCAATGATGGATCGATCGATAGGTCATGGAGCAAGGCCGACGTTGCTGCGCCGGTCGGGGAAGGCACACCCGTGCTTACGGTAGTCAACGAGGACGGCACCACGCCAAGCGGCAGTTCGCTGCTGGACGAGAATGTCCGGGTAAGGCCCGCGACGGATGTGTGGGCGCCGCACTGGATGACGAAGCTAACGCCTATGTAGCCGAGTTGGCCGATGAAGGCGACGACCAGGGGCGCCGCCTCGTGGTCCGCAACGGCTATCGCCTGCGGCCGTGGTGCCGCAAGTCGCCGAAGATCGGCGAGGTGCTGCCGCTGCTCTACCTGCACGGCTTGTCATCTGGCCGCTTCGTACCCGCCCTGGAGCATTTCTTCCGCTCCTCTGACCTGTCCGAAGTTGGCTATGTGTTCGTGTGGGCCGACGGCATCCAGCCCAGCGTCCGCCTAAGGGATGTCCCCCAACTGCGACGGGTGGCGGGCGGATCCGCCTGGGGAAATGAGCGGCAGAGCCCGCCTGCTATGGTGCGCCGATGTCAGCGCTCAAGAAGTTCCAAGTCACCTTCGACTGCGCAGAACCTGAGCGCCTCGCTCGTTTCTGGTGCGAGGTGTTGGGGTACGTCACACCGCCGCCACCGGAGGGATTCACCACCTGGGAGGGCTTCAACCGCACCCTGCCCCCTGAGAAGCAGGGTTCATGGTTCGCCTGCAGTGATCCCTCAGGTGTGGGCCCGCGCCTGTACTTCCAGCGCGTCCCCGAAGGCAAGATCGTCAAGAACCGGGTGCATCTCGACGTCCGGGTCGGCACCGGGCTCGTGGGGGACGAGCGCCTCGCCACGCTCGAAGCTGAGTGCGCACGACTGGTTGCGCTCGGTGCGACCCACGTGCAAACGCTGTATGCCGATGAGGAAAACGAGTCGTGCATCCCGATGCTGGACATCGAGGGCAACGAATTCTGTATCGACTGAGCATTCTCCGAGCCGGGGAGGCAGGGAGCCGCCTCCCCCGGGCCTCTCTGGTCCTCGTACGGGGCGGGAGTTACCCCGTGAGGGCGAGGTTGTGCAGCCGGGCGATACCGAGCATGGCGGTGTGAACGCCGTCGCCTTTCAGACGGCAGTCACAAAGGATCTTCCATGCCTTCATCCGCGCGAAGGCGTGCTCGACGCGTGCCCAGACATTGCGGTGAGAAATGTTGTGCTCCTCTTTCCAAGCTGGCAGTTCGGTCTGGCCGCGTTCACGGCGGTGCGGGATGAACAGGCCGGTGCCCCGATAGCCGCCGTCCGCGATGACTGTGGCCCGGCCGACGGCGGCCTTCGCACCGGAAAGTTCCCACGCCTTGCAATCGTTGCGGTTGCCGGTGACCGGTCGGCCGACGGCGACGACGAGTCGGGTATCGGCGTCGATGACGACCTGGTGGGTGGGTCGAGTACCGGTAGTTCTTCGACTGCTCGGCAACCGTATGATCCCGCGTGGGTACTAGTGTCTCGTGATGCTGTTCATGGAACCTGAGACTTCTGTGATCGTTGAGTCTGGTATGGATCTCTCCTCTGAACAGATGTCGGAACTGAGGGAGTTGGCCGGGTCGCGGGATGTTCCGGCCGATGTGGCGCTTCGTGCGCGGATCGTGTTGTGGTCCGGCGAGGGGCGGCGGCGTAAGGACATCGCCGAGCTCGCTGGTGTGGCGCCGCTGACGGTGGACCGCTGCAAGGCCCGTTATGCCGAGCGGGGCCTTGCCGGTCTGGAGGAGAAGCGCCGTGGCGGGCCGCGTACCCAGGTGCCGCCGCGGGTGCGGGCTCGGGTGATCGCTTTGACGAGGATGACCCCGCCGGCGGATTCCGGCCTGTCGCACTGGTCGACGCGGACGCTGGCCGACCATCTGAAGCGGCGGGAGGGCGTCTCGGTGTCCTGGCATTACATCGCCCGCATCTGGCGTGAGGAGAATCTGAAGCCGCACCGCTCGGGCACCTTCAAGATCTCGAAAGACCCGGCGTTCGCGGAGAAGGTCGCCGACGTCGTCGGCCTGTACCTGGCCCCGCCCGGTAGCGCCGTGGTGCTGTCGATCGACGAGAAGACGCAGGTGCAAGCCCTGGACCGGACCCAGCCAGTGCTGCCGGTGGCCTTCGCGGCCACGGAGAAGCGCACCCACGACTATGTGCGGCACGGCACCACGAATCTGTTCGCCGCGCTGAACGTCACGACCGGTGAAGTGCTGGGCG
Source organism: Streptomyces acidicola (assembly GCF_009377235.1). Classification (GTDB taxonomy): domain Bacteria; phylum Actinomycetota; class Actinomycetes; order Streptomycetales; family Streptomycetaceae; genus Streptomyces; species Streptomyces acidicola. Next base: position 313 of record NZ_VMNX01000247.1, on the reverse strand, counting down.
AGTGCAGGCCGAACCGGAACGGCCCTCCCGCTGCTGCTGCACGCAGGCATCCGCTGCACCCTCAACGCCGACGATCCCCTGCTGGCCCCTGAGCAGCCATCGGGGAACAAGCAGCCGGAGATTGCGGAACAACCCTTTAGCCTCGCGCTTTCACGCGGCAGGGCGTCCGGTGGTTGATCAGAAACACGAAGAGTGCTCCTGACCTGCAACGATGGGACTTGTCTAGGGTCCAGGTCGTCGCGTGAAAGAAGCACTCTCCAGGTGAAGAAGCGTATCGGGTCCTACCCGCGTGTCCGTACCGAAGGCGGTGGTC
>NZ_VMNX01000246.1 GCF_009377235.1 Streptomyces acidicola | reverse complement strand
GCCCCGCCCCACACAGAGCACCGCCGCCCCGGCTCCCCGGCCGGGCCACCCGGACGAGCGCAATCAGCGCGACGACCGGGGCCTGTGCCTCCCGGTCATCAAACTGTGCCTCGCCGGACACGGCGGCGGCAGCGGCAACCTCGGGCGAGGCGACCCGCTCGGCTGAAGCACTGGCGGGACGCGCCCGCCCGGCTGATGCGCTAGCGGGACGCGCCCGCCCGGCGCGAGAGCATCCACGGCTCGACGACGCCCAGCCCACGCACCGGCCGCTGCCACATGGGCTGGAGCCCGAAGCGGTAGGACGGCGGCTCCTCGCCCTCCTTCTCGGCGGCGGCCGCGGCCTCGGCGGCCTCCGCCTCGGATGCGGGGGCGTCGCCGGTACGAATGACCTCCTCGGCGAACGCGGAGTCCACCAGCACCGTGTCCTTGGGCGCGATCGACGTCAGCCGGGAGGCCAGGTTCACCGTCGTACCGAAGACGTCACCCATGCGCGTCGTCACCGTGCCGAACGCTATGCCGACGCGCAGCTCCGGCATCGTCTCGTCGTTCTCCATGGTCTCGATGAGCCGGAGCGCTATCTCGGCGGCGATGCCCGCGTCGTCCGCCGCGTACAGCACCTCGTCGCCCAGGGTCTTGATGAGCCGGCCGCCGTGCGCGGCCACCAGGTCGGCCGCCGTGGTCTCGAAGGCCTCGACGAGCTCGCCCAGCTCCTCTTCCTCCATGCGGCGCGTCAGCCGGGTGAAGCCGACCAGGTCCGCGAAGCCGACCGCCAGCCGCCGGTCGACCATCTCCTCGTCGTCGGCGGTCTGCACGACCCGGCCGGTGGCGGCGGCGAGCTGGCGCCGCCAGACGTAGACGATGAACTCCTCCAGTTCCGGCAGGAGCAGTTCCACCAGGGGATACGTGACCTCGGTGCGTGTCATGCCCGGTTCCGGCGGCTCGGTCAGGCCCTCCAGGAAGGAGTCGATCTGCCATTCGGCCAGCCGGGCCGTGGTCTGACCGGTCGAGCGGGCCACCTGCACCGCCATCGCCTCGCTGAGCAGTCCCGCCTCGACCAGACCGGCGAGCCGCCGCAGGGCGAGGACGTCGGCCTCCGTGAGGGCCTTGGCCTGGCCGATGTCCGCGAAGCCCATGGCGCGCCAGAAGCGGGAGGCCAGCTCCATGGAGACGCCCGCGCTGCGGGCCGCCTGGAAGGGGGTGTACCGGCGCTCGGCGCCGAGGATGAGCCCTTCGAGGCGCAGTGCCAGGGGGTTCTCGGCGGGGTCGTCGCCCTGCGCTTCCCCGCGCCCCCGTGGCTCGGCCCGGTCACCCGGAGCGTCGCTGGCAGACCCGACGGTACGGTCCGGATCGGCGTCGGGACCGGGGTGTGCACCCGTGCCGGAGCCCGTGTCGTCGACGGTCACGCCTGCTGCCCTTCCGATCTGCCACGGTCAGGTATCGACCGGCCTCAACTCTACGGCAGGTGTGCGCTGGCTCACTCGCCTGCCGAGGGCCGACAACCCTTGCCGGCTGGGGGTCCGGGAGCCCGCGGAGCAGCCGTTCATGTCACAGCCCCGGGTCGGGCGCCCCGTGCTCGGGGTCGGCCCCCAGACTCGTACGACTTGATCGTCCCCAGCGTTCACCGGGCCGCTTCGGGTACCCAGTCGTCCCCTGCGTCACTCGGGTCGCAGATGGACGATGTCGCCCGCCCCCACCGGCTCCTGCACACCCTCCGCCGTGGCCAGAACCAGCCGGCCGTCGCCGTCCACCGCGACCGCCTCCCCCACGATCGAGCGGTCGCCGGGAAGCTCCGCGCGGACCGTGCGGCCCAGCGTGGAGCAGCCCGCCGCGTACGTCTCCTGGAGACCACTGACGGCGGGATCGCCGCCGGCGTCGCGCCACGTGCCGTACCACTGCTCCAGGGAGCGCAGGACGGCCCGCAGCAGCGGGTCACGGTCCGTGTTCGCGGCGCCCGCCAGGGAGAGGGAGCCCGCCGTGGGCACGGGCAGTTCGTCCTCGCGGAGCGTGACGTTGATGCCGATGCCGACGACCACGCCGTCCGGGCCCGCGCGCTCGGCGAGGATGCCGCCGGCCTTGCGTTCCTCGCCGCCCAGGGTCACCAGGAGGTCGTTGGGCCACTTGAGGGCCGTGTCCACGCCGGCCGCGCGGGCCAGCCCCGTCGCCACCGCGACCCCGGTCAGCAGCGGCAGCCAGCCCCAGCGGTGGACGGGCACCTCGGCCGGCTTCAGCAGCACCGAGAAGAAGAGCCCGGAGCGCGCCGGGGCGCTCCAGGTGCGGTCCAGCCGCCCGCGCGCCGCGTTCTGCTCCTCGGCGACGAGGACCGCGCCCTCGGCCGCCTTGCCCGCCTCGGCGAGGGCCACGAGGTCGGAGTTCGTCGACCCGGTGCGCTGCACCACCTCCACCTCGGACCACAGCGAGCTCTCCCGCACCAGTGCGCGGCGGAGGGCGGTGGCGTTGAGGGGCGGCCGGCCCAGATCGGACCAGCGGCCGCCGCGCGGACCGTCGCCCTTGCCGCCCTTGCCGCCGTTGTCGTGCGCGTCTGATGCATCTCGCGAGGTCATGAAACCCACACTAGGTGTGGTCAACGCCGCACTGCTGAACAGCAGGCACACCACTACGCTACGGATGAGTAGCCATACCCACTTGTGAGCACGTCCCCGAGCAGGTACCTGAGTACGTCACCCTCACGTCCCCCACTGAGCAGGCAGGGAGCCGCATCCCGATGTCCGAGCCTGAAGAGCGCCAGACGGTCGACGAGATCGACATCCACACCACCGCGGGCAAGCTCGCGGATCTGGGGCGCCGCATCCACGAAGCGACGCACGCCGGCTCCGAGCGCGCCGTGGAGAAACAGCACGCGAAGGGCAAGCTGACGGCCCGTGAGCGGATCGGGCTCCTCATGGACGAGGGCTCCTTCGTGGAGTTCGACGAGTTCGCCCGGCACCGCTCCACCGACTTCGGCCTGGAGAAGAACCGCCCGTACGGTGATGGCGTCGTCACCGGTCACGGCACGGTGGACGGCCGTCCGGTCGCCGTGTTCTCGCAGGACTTCACCGTCTTCGGCGGGGCGCTGGGCGAGGTCTTCGGCCAGAAGATCATGAAGGTGATGGACTTCGCGCTGAAGACGGGCTGCCCGGTCATCGGCATCAACGACTCCGGCGGCGCCCGCATCCAGGAGGGCGTCAGCGCGCTCGGCATGTACGGCGAGATCTTCCGCCGCAACACCCACGCCTCCGGGGTGATCCCGCAGATCAGCCTGGTCGTCGGCCCGTGTGCGGGCGGCGCGGTCTACTCCCCCGCGATCACCGACTTCACGGTCATGGTCGACCAGACCTCGCACATGTTCATCACCGGCCCGGACGTCATCAAGACCGTCACCGGGGAGGACGTCGGCTTCGAGGAGCTGGGCGGCGCCCGCACCCACAACACCACCTCCGGTGTGGCCCACCACATGGCGGGCGACGAGAAGGACGCCATCGAGTACGTCAAGCAACTGCTGTCGTACCTGCCGTCCAACAACCTCAGCGAGCCCCCGGCGTTCCCGGAGGAGGCGGACCTCTCCCTCACCGACGAGGACCGCGAGCTGGACACGGTCGTCCCGGACAGCGCGAACCAGCCGTACGACATGCACACGGTGATCGAGCACGTCCTGGACGACGCCGAGTTCTTCGCGACGCAGCCGCTGTTCGCGCCGAACATCATCACCGGCTTCGGCCGGGTCGAGGGCCACCCGGTGGGCATCGTCGCCAACCAGCCGATGCAGTTCGCGGGCTGTCTCGACATCGACGCCTCCGAGAAGGCCGCGCGCTTCGTCCGCACCTGCGACGCCTTCAACGTCCCGGTGATTACCTTCGTGGACGTCCCCGGCTTCCTCCCGGGCGTCGACCAGGAGCACACCGGCATCATCCGCCGCGGCGCGAAACTGATCTACGCCTACGCCGAAGCGACCGTCCCCCTGATCACGGTCATCACCCGCAAGGCCTTCGGCGGCGCGTACGACGTCATGGGCTCCAAGCACCTCGGCGCGGACCTCAACCTCGCCTGGCCGACCGCCCAGATCGCCGTCATGGGCGCCCAGGGCGCGGTGAACATCCTGCACCGGCGCGCCATCGCCGCCGCCCCGGAGGAGGAGCGCGAGGAGGTGCGCGCCCGCATGATCCAGGAGTACGAGGACACGCTCCTCAACCCCTACACGGCGGCCGAGCGCGGTTACGTCGACGCCGTGATCATGCCGTCCGATACCCGCTCCCACATCGTGCGCGGCCTGCGTTCCCTGCGCACGAAGCGGGAAAGCCTCCCTCCGAAGAAGCACGGCAACATCCCCCTGTAGACCCAGGACATCCACCTGTAGACCCGGCCGGACGCAGACCCGGCCGGACCCGGTCCTCGACCCGTTGGAGGCGTCATGACGATCAAGGTCGTACGGGGCAATCCGACCCCGGAGGAGTTGGCCGCCGCACTGGCGGTGGTCCGGGCGCGCGCCGCGGCGGCGGCCGCCGAGCCGTCCGGCGCGCCCCGCCCCCGCGACTCCTGGGCCGACCCGTCCCGCATCGCCGCCCGCCGCCTGCCCCAGCCGGGACCGACGGCGTGGGGCCGCACGTACTGGCCGAGCCAGGGCTAGGGCGCTAGTCAGCACGGACCGCGCAAGTTGAGTACGCGTACTCAGGCGCCGGGCCGTCGGCGGCCGCAGCATCGTTGTCATGCTGTGGTCCGATCCCGAGAACGAACCGCCCAAGGAACTTCGCGACACGCAGGACATGTTGCGGCGGCTGGGCGTTCTCGTGGCGTTGGCCATGGTGCTGGCGATGCTCGTGCTCGGTATGCGGTGAGCCGGTGCCCCGGGCCGTGACCCCGGGCCGCGCCGATACCCTGGCCGCATGACTGATCAGCCGCGCCGCCGACTCGTGCTCGCCTCCCAGTCCCCCGCCCGGCTTGGCCTGCTCCGCCAGGCGGGGTTCGACCCCGAGGTGATCGTCAGCGGGGTCGACGAGGACGCCGTGACCGCCCCCACCCCCGCCGAGCTCGCGCTGGCCCTCGCCGAGGCGAAGGCCTCCGTCGTGGCGGCGAAGCCCGAGGTCAAGGGCGCCCTGGTGATCGGCTGCGACTCGGTGCTCGACCTTGACGGCGAGGCGCTCGGCAAGCCCGCCGACGCCGAGGAGGCCACCGCGCGCTGGAAGTCGATGCGCGGCCGGGCGGGCACCCTTCAGACCGGGCACTGCGTCTGGGACACGGTGGGCGAGCGGTACGCCTCCGGCACCGCGTCCACCGTGGTCCGCTTCGGCGACCCGACCGACGAGGAGATCGCCGCTTACGTCGCCTCCGGTGAACCCCTCTACGTGGCCGGGGCGTTCACGCTCGACGGGCGCTCGGCGCCGTTCATCGACGGCATCGACGGGGACCACGGCAACGTCATCGGGATCAGCCTCCCCCTGGTACGGCGCCTGATGGCCCAACTGGGCGTGGGCATTACGGAGTTGTGGACGCCGAAGGAGACGTGACCGCGTCGGCCGGAGCCGCCTGACGGTCGTCCGTCATCAGCGTGAGCAGGACAAGGCCGAGCACGACCATCATGAAGGTGAACGCGCCCCAGCCCACCAGGCCCACGGCGAACGCGCCGAGCAGCCCGTGCACCACGGCCGCGCTGATCAGCAGGACGCGCCGGACGCCGGTGGCGGGCCGGCCGCGCAGGGCGACGAGCAGCGCGGCGAGGCCGCACAGGGCGAAGTAGAGGCCGAAGACCAGGCCGCCGGCCTTGGACGAGGTGGACATCGCGTCCGGGTCGAGTCCGGCGAGGGACATGTCCTGGCGGTCGACCACGATGCCGAGGAACCAGTTGAGCCAGGCGACGGCCCCCGCCTCCACGAAGAGCACGATCGCCGCGACCATCGCCACCGGTCTCCGTATCACCGGTCCCACCCCATTTTCGCTGTCGCCGTCCGTCACCCGGGCATACGACGCCCGCCACCGCCGGCGCCGCCGGGACATCGCGAACGCTACTAACGGGTAAACCGAGGGACAAGGGTTCTCGCGAAGGCAAAGAATCATTGGGCCATTAGTAGGGACTCCACAAAGAAACCCATCCGGGCGCAGCGCGGCCTCATAGAGACCTTGACCACATGGGACGGCTAGGGTTTTCCGGTGGAGTCCTGCGGAGTGCGGTGCGACAAGGGATTTCGCAGGTCGAGCGAGCCTCCCCTCACGCTCCGTGTGGGCAAGCTCACCATTGAGGACGGGTCGAAACGCCGTGTCGGCAGTCCCTAAACTTCGCTTGTTTCAAGGAGAGGGAGCCATCGTGCGCAAGGTGTTGATCGCCAACCGTGGCGAAATCGCTGTCCGCGTCGCCCGGGCGTGCCGGGATGCGGGGATCGCGAGCGTGGCCGTGTACGCCGACCCGGACCGGGACGCCCTGCACGTCCGCGCGGCGGACGAGGCGTTCGCCCTGGGCGGTGACACCCCCGCCACCAGCTACCTGGACATCGGCAAGGTGCTGCAGGCGGCCAAGGACTCCGGCGCGGACTCCATCCACCCCGGTTACGGCTTCCTCTCCGAGAACGCCGAATTCGCCCAGGCGGTGCTGGACGCGGGCCTGATCTGGATCGGCCCGCCGCCGCAGGCGATCCGTGACCTCGGTGACAAGGTCGCCGCCCGGCACATCGCCCAGCGCGCCGGCGCCCCCCTCGTCGCCGGCACCCCCGACCCGGTCTCGGGTGCGGACGAGGTCGTGGCGTTCGCCGAGCAGCACGGCCTGCCGATCGCGATCAAGGCGGCGTTCGGCGGTGGCGGCCGCGGTCTGAAGGTGGCCCGCACCCTGGAAGAGGTCCCCGAGCTGTACGAGTCGGCCGTCCGTGAGGCGGTGGCGGCCTTCGGCCGCGGCGAGTGCTTCGTGGAGCGCTACCTGGACCGTCCACGCCACGTGGAGACCCAGTGCCTGGCCGACACCCACGGCAACGTGGTCGTGGTCTCCACCCGTGACTGCTCCCTGCAGCGCCGCCACCAGAAGCTGGTGGAGGAGGCCCCGGCACCGTTCCTCTCCGAGGCTCAGAACGCCGAGCTGTACCGCGCCTCGAAGGCCATCCTCAAGGAGGCCGGCTACGTCGGCGCGGGCACCTGCGAGTTCCTCGTGGGCCAGGACGGCACGATCTCCTTCCTGGAGGTCAACACCCGCCTTCAGGTCGAGCACCCGGTCACCGAGGAGGTCACCGGCATCGACCTGGTCCGCGAGATGTTCCGCATCGCCGACGGCGAGGAGCTCGGCTACGACGACCCGCCGCTGCGCGGCCATTCCTTCGAGTTCCGTATCAACGGCGAGGACCCGGGCCGCAACTTCCTTCCGGCCCCCGGCACGGTCACGACGTTCGCACCGCCCACCGGCCCCGGCGTGCGCCTGGACGCGGGCGTCGAGTCCGGCTCGGTGATCGGCCCGGCCTGGGACTCCCTGCTCGCCAAGCTGATCATCACCGGCGCCACCCGTCAGCAGGCTCTGCAGCGGGCCGCGCGGGCGCTGAACGAGTTCCGGGTCGAGGGCATGGCCACGGCCATCCCGTTCCACCGGGCCGTCGTGACCGACCCGGCGTTCGCGCCCGAACTGACCGGCTCCACCGACCCGTTCGCGGTCCACACCCGCTGGATCGAGACCGAGTTCGTCAACGAGATCCCCGCCTTCGCCGCCCCCGCCGACGCCGCGGAGGCCGAGGACGACACAAGCCGCGAGAACATCGTGGTCGAGGTCGGCGGCAAGCGCCTGGAGGTCTCCCTCCCCGCCTCCCTCGGCATGACCCTGGCCCGTACCGGCCTCGCGGCGGGCGCCAAGCCCAAGCGCCGCGCGGCCAAGAAGTCCGGCCCGGTCGCCTCCGGTGACACCCTCGCCTCCCCGATGCAGGGCACCATCGTCAAGATCGCCGTGGAGGAGGGGCAGGAGGTCAAGGAGGGCGACCTGATCGTCGTCCTGGAGGCCATGAAGATGGAGCAGCCCCTCAACGCCCACAAGGCCGGCACGATCAAGGGCCTGGCCGCCGAGGTCGGCGCCTCCCTCACCTCCGGCGCCGCGATCTGCGAGATCAAGGACTGAGGTCGGCACTCCGGCGGTCGGGCGGATACGTTCTCGACCGCCGGGTTCTGTCCGTGGGCGGCTGCAGATCTCTCGGGTGGCCGGTCCCGCCCACGGGCAGCCACGCACCCGCACACTCCGCTCACGGACGAGCCGCCCTTGGCGAAAGCCACCCGCGACCCTCGGGCGCCCGCGTACCGTGAGCCGCGGTGGCATGCTGGAGGCCGGCCCGGCGCGGTGGAGGAGAGCAGGTGGGCGCCATGGTGAGCACGTCCCCGGGTGAGGCCGCTCAGGCCCTGGAGGCGGGGCCGCGGCCGTACGGGACGCCCCCGCGCCCGATGCGGGCGGACGCGCGCCGCAACTACGAGCGCCTCCTCACCGAGGCGCGTGCCGCCTTCGCCGCGCAGGGCACGGACGCGCCCCTGGAGGACGTGGCGAAGCGCGCCGGAGTCGGTATCGGCACGCTCTACCGCCACTTCCCGAACCGGTACGCGCTGATGAGCGCGGTCTTCGAGGACGCCGTGGGGCAACTCCTCGTCCGCTCCCGTGAGTTGCTGGACGACCCGCAGCCGTGCGCTGCCCTCGTGACGTGGCTGCGCGACATCATCAGGCACGCGGGCGAGTACCGCGGGCTGTCGCGGGCACTCATGACCGTCTCGTACTCGGCCTCGTACGACGACGGTTCGGAGCTCGGCCGGTGCAGCGGCCCGATCCGCGAGGCGGGCGGCGCCCTGCTCACCCGTGCGCAGGAGGCGGGCGCCGTACGTCCAGGGGTCTCGATCGGCGATCTTCTCCAGCTGACGAACGCGATCGCCCTCGCAGCCGAGGAAACCCCCGCCGATCCCGACCTGGCCGACCGCCTTCTCACGCTCACCGTCCGGGGCCTGAAGCCGTAGAGGCCCGAAGCCGTGACGGAGCGGGGCGGACGCGCAGTTGCGCGCCCCAGGGTGCCGGTCGTTCAGCGGCGACGGAGGTCCGCCACCCTCGCCCGGTCCGCACCGGGTGGCTGTTCACCCGGGACCGCGGCCGGGCGGAGCAGCGGACCGGCGCCGGGCACCTGACGGCGCGGCCCGGGGAGGGACACGTCCCGGCGCCGCCCGGGCGGCGCCGGGGCGGGATCACCTCCCACGTTTCCCGAGGCTCCGGCGACCGCGATCTGGACCCCCTGGTCCGCGAGCGCCTGGAGTTCGGTGGCCGCGCGGTCGTCGTGGGCGGGCGGCTCGTCGGTCACGAGCCGGGTGATCACATCGGTCGGCACGGTCTGGAACATCGTGTCCGTACCGAGCTTGGTGTGGTCGGCGAGGACGACGACCTCGGCGGCCGCCTGGACGAGCGCGCGGTCGACGGACGCCGACAACATGTTGGAGGTGGAGAGCCCCCGCTCGGCGGTCAGCCCGCTCCCGGAGAGGAAGGCCCGTGAGACGCGCAGCCCCTGGAGGGACTGTTCCGCTCCCGAGCCGACCAGGGCGTAGTTGGAACCGCGTAAGGTGCCGCCGGTCATCACGACCTCCACACGGTTGGCATGGGCCAACGCCTGGGCCACCAAAAGCGAGTTGGTGACGACGGTCAGCCCGGGGACCCGCGCGAGCCGGCGTGCCAGCTCCTGCGTGGTGGTCCCCGCCCCGACCACGATGGCCTCGCCCTCTTCGACGAAGCTCGCGGCGAGGTCGGCGATGGCCGTCTTCTCGGCGGTCGCGAGATGAGACTTCTGCGGAAAGCCGGACTCCCGCGTGAACCCGCCCGGCAGTACCGCACCGCCGTGCCGGCGGTCGAGGAGTCCTTCTGCCTCCAGTGCGCGCACGTCCCGCCGTACGGTCACTTCGGAGGTCTGGACGACGCGGGCGAGCTCACGGAGCGACACGGCCCCGTTCGCTCGCACCATTTCGAGGATCAATTGACGACGTTCTGCAGCGAACACGAAACTGACAGTAACGCGGGCGACCGTCTGCTTTCAGCAGTTTGCGCCGAATAACAGAAGTTGTTCGCATGGCAGGACGCGGAGTGGTATACGGCGCCCTCGCGAACCACCCCTGCCGCCCGGGAGACCCGCAACTCCCCACGACCGACAGGAAATCGGCGCCCGGCGCTCAGGCCTCGCCGCTGGTCTTCCGGGTGTGCAGCTGCCGTGCCACCTCGGCGATCGAGCCCGACAGGGAGGGGTACACGGTGAAGGCGTTCGCGATCTGTTCGACGGTCAGGTTGTTGTCGACCGCGATCGAGATGGGATGAATCAGTTCCGAGGCGCGCGGCGCGACGACGACACCACCGACGACGATCCCCGTGCCGGGCCGGCAGAAGATCTTCACGAAGCCGTCCCGGATGCCCTGCATCTTGGCGCGCGGGTTGCGCAGCAGCGGCAGCTTCACACCCCGGGCGTCGATGAGCCCGGCGTCCACATCGGCCTGCGAGCAGCCGACGGTCGCGATCTCGGGGTCGGTGAAGACATTGGACGAGACGGTCTTCAGGTCCAGCGGGGCCACCGCGTCGCCCAGGAAGTGGTACATGGCGATACGGCCCTGCATGGCGGCCACCGACGCCAGGGCGAACACTCCGGTCACGTCACCGGCGGCGTACACACCGGGAGAGGTGGTCCTGGAGACCTTGTCGGTCCAGATGTGCCCGGACTCGCGCAGCTTGACGCCGGCCTCCTCCAGCCCCATGCCCGCGCTGTTGGGAATGGCGCCGACGGCCATCAGACAGTGCGTGCCGCTGATGACGCGCCCGTCGGAGAGCGTGACCTCGACCCGGTCCCCCACGCGCTTGGCGGACTGGGCGCGGGAGCGGGCCATGACGTTCATGCCGCGTCGCCGGAAGACGTCCTCCAGCACGGCCGCGGCGTCCGGGTCCTCACCCGGCAGCACACGGTCGCGGCTGGACACCAGGGTGACGCGCGACCCGAGGGCCTGGTAGGCCCCGGCGAACTCGGCACCGGTGACACCGGACCCGACCACGATGAGCTCCTCGGGCAGCTCGTCGAGGTCGTACACCTGCGTCCAGTTGAGGATGCGCTCCCCGTCGGGCTGGGCGTCGGGCAGCTCGCGCGGATGCCCGCCGGTGGCGATGAGCACGGCGTCGGCGACGAGCGTCTCCTCGCTGCCGTCGGCGGCCCGCACCACGACCTTCCGGGACCCGTCGAGGGCCTGCTGCCCCTCCAGCCGCCCGCGCCCGCGCACGACCCGCGCGCCGGTGCGCGTCACGGACGCCGTGATGTCGTGCGACTGGGCGAGCGCGAGCCGCTTCACACGCCGGTTGACCTTGCCGAGATCGACACCGACCACCCGCGCGGGCGTGTCGATGTGGGGGGTGTCGTCGGCGACGATGATCCCCAGCTCCTCATAGGAGGAATCGAAGGTGGTCATCACCTCGGCGGTGGCGATGAGCGTCTTGGACGGCACGCAGTCGGTGAGCACCGACGCGCCGCCCAGACCGTCGCAGTCGACGACCGTCACCTCCGCACCGAGCTGAGCGGCCACCAGGGCCGCTTCGTATCCGCCGGGTCCGCCACCAATGATCACGATCCGAGTCACGTACCCCATTGTCCCGCACGCCCCGAAGTGGCACTGAATCGGGGGCCCGGTGTCACCCGTGTGACAGGAGGGGCGCACGGCGCGGCTGCCGTACCCTCGGTCCATGTCGCTCTACGCCGCGTACGCCGGCAATCTCGACGCGCGGCTGATGTCACGCCGCGCCCCGCACTCGCCGCTGCGCGCCACCGGCTGGCTCAGCGGTTGGCGGCTGACCTTCGGCGGCGAGCACATGGGATGGGAGGGTGCCCTCCCGACGATCGTCGAGGCCCCTGACTCCCAGGTCTTCGTCACGCTGTACGACGTCGCCGCCATGGACGAGGCCTCGATGGACGGCTGGGAGGGCGTGGGCCTGGACGTCTACCGCCGCATGCGCGTCCACGTCCAGACCCTGGAGGGCCAGGACCAGGCCTGGACGTACGTCCTCAACGGCTACGAGGGCGGCCTGCCCTCGGCCCGCTACCTCGGCGAGATCGCCGACGCGGCCGAGTCGGCCGGGGCGCCCCACGATTACGTGATGGAGCTGCGGAAGAGGCCCTGCTGATGCGCCCGACCCCTAAACTTGGCCGGGATCGACGCACGAGCGGGAGGCCGCGATGACCCCCATGACGTACGACGTCTACTACACGGTGCAGGCCGCCGCCGCCCGGGACAGACTCGACGACCGTCAGCGCATCGCGTTCGACAAGGGCATCGCCATGCTGGCCCGCGATCCCTTCCTCTCCGTCTCCCGCCCCATAGGTTCGACCGGAGACGACCGCACGATCCGGCTCACGCAGAACATCCTGGTGGAGTACACGGTGAGCCGCGGCCGACTGCTGATCTTCATCGTCGAGGTCTTCAACGACAAGGACGTCCTCATCACCGACGAGGACTGATCCCCCTTTCTCCGGGAAATCTCCCGGAAACGACAGGGCAACGGTCACACTCCCGTGACCGCATCCATCTACGCGCGTAGGCTCAGACCAGCTACCCTCATCGCGTGAACGCATCTCTTCTTCCGGACGACATCCAGGGCGACCCGTACGAGGCCGCCGACGCCGCAGCCGCGCGCCTGCGCGAGCTCACGGGCGCCGAGACCCACGACGTCGCCCTCGTGATGGGCTCCGGCTGGGCCCCGGCCGTGGAGGCGCTCGGCACGCCCGAGACCGAGTTCCAGGTCACCGACCTGCCCGGTTTCCCGCCCCCGGCGGTCGAGGGCCACGGCGGCAAGGTCCGCTCGTACCGCATCGGTGACAAGCGCGCGCTCGTCTTCCTGGGCCGGACCCACTACTACGAGGGCCACGGCGTCTCCGCCGTCGTGCACGGCGTCCGCACCGCCGTGGCCGCGGGCTCCAAGACGGTCGTCCTGACCAACGGCTGCGGCGGCCTGCGCGAGACCATGCGCCCCGGCCAGCCGGTCCTGATCAGCGACCACATCAACCTCACGGCGACGTCCCCGATCGTCGGCGCCAACTTCGTCGACCTCACGGACCTGTACTCGCCCCGCCTCCGCGCCCTCTGCAAGGAGATAGACCCCACCCTGGAGGAGGGCGTCTACGCGCAGTTCACCGGCCCGCACTACGAGACGCCTGCCGAGATCCGCATGGCCCGCGTCATCGGCGCGGACCTCGTGGGCATGTCGACGGTCCTGGAGGCCATCGCGGCACGCGAGGCGGGCGCCGAGGTCCTGGGCATCTCCCTGGTCACCAACCTCGCCGCCGGCATGACGGGCGAGCCCCTCAACCACGAGGAGGTCCTCCAGGCCGGCCGCGACTCCGCCGCCCACATGGGAGCGCTCCTGACCCAGGTCCTGTCGCGTCTGTAGCCTCCGGCGGTTGGGGGGCGCATCTCGTCTGCCCGGTTCTCTGCGTGGGCGGCTGCGGGTTCATGGTGGCCGGTCGCGCAGTTCCCCGCGCCCCTTAGAAGCACGGGCGCGACCCGGCACCACAACGCACCGCCAAACCCGTACGCGCCGATGGCAACTGGGCGGGCGACATCCGCCCCCACCGGGCCGCAGCCGCGTACGCACGGCAGGGGGTGTGCCGGGAGGTGTCCGCCCGCAGCGGCCGGCGTCCGCCGCCGAGCACCATCATCACCCCCACAGACCCGCCGGACCGAGGACGGAGACCTCCCGGCGCGCCCCCGACCCACGAACAAACGCGTAGGCGCCCAAGCCACCACGGCGGGAAAGCCGACCCCCGCAGACACCAGGCCACACACCAGGCACTCTGGAACACCCCCGCACCGCACGAACAAGAGAGGTTGGACCCCGACGTGCAGGACGAACTCATCGCACGGGCCCAGGCGTGGCTGACCGAGGACCCCGACGCGGACACCCGCGAGGAACTCGCCAAGCTCATCGACGCCAAGGACACCGCAGAGCTCGCCGCGCGCTTCAGCGGCACTCTCCAGTTCGGCACCGCCGGCCTGCGCGGCGAACTCGGCGCCGGCCCCATGCGCATGAACCGCTCCGTAGTCATCCGCGCCGCCGCAGGCCTCGCCGCGTACCTCAAAAAGAAGGGCCGGCCCGAGGAAACCGGGCAGGCCCAGGACAACGAACAACCCGCCCTCGTCGTCATCGGCTACGACGCCCGCCACAAGTCCGCCGACTTCGCCCGCGACACCGCCGCGGTGATGACCGGCGCCGGCTTCCGCGCCGCGCTCCTCCCCCACCCCCTCCCC
>NZ_VMNX01000245.1 GCF_009377235.1 Streptomyces acidicola | reverse complement strand
GCCCCGTACGACGGCGGCTGGGCACCCTCGGGCGGCATCGCGCCGGGCGCGGGCTGAGCCGACTGGGGCGCCTGCGGGTGGGGCAGCTGGGCCTGCGGCTGCGGGTGGGCCTGCGGGTAGGCCTGCTGCTGCGAGGGGGCCTGTGGGTAGGCCTGCTGGGCCTGCTGCTGCGGCTGCGAGGGGGCCTGTGGGTAGCCCTGCTGAGCCTGCTGCTCCGGCGCCTGGGAATAGGGCTGCTGCGGCTGCTGCTGGGCCGGCGGCGGTGCGCCCCAGCCCTGGTCGCCCCACGCCTGAGCCGGTCCCCCGGCCTGCTGCTCACCCGGCGTGTACCACGGCTGGGCCGGCGGAGGGGCCGGGGCCGCCGACGCATCGGGGCCCCACGGCTCGTCCCAGGACCGGCCGGGCGCCGGTGCCGACTGCTGCTCGCCGGGCAGGAGGGGCGCGCTGCCATCGGAGGGCAGCACGATGCCTTCGCGCGGTATCCGCGCCGAGGGCTCCTCGCCCTGTCCACTCTGCGTCACCGGGACTCCTACGAACGGGGGATTTTCGGAATCGTCGGCTCACGCTACCGGGTCCCCACAAGCCGATGCCACGCAGCGCAGGGCGTGATACGTCACGGCCCCGCACCCCCCATAAGGGGCCGCAGACCCCCTTATGGGGCGCGGGGCTCTATCGATATGCGGCTCCGCCGCGATGGGGGTCCCCCCGCTCGAGCGCAGCCGAGAGTGGGGGAGCGACCAGCCACGAACAACCCGCCCCCCGCAACGAACCCAGCCCCAACGGCGCTGCCCGGAACCCGCTCAACCAGCGGAGCTAAGCCGCCTGCAACTCCATCCGCGCCCCGAACTCCCGCACCACCGGCTCGTCCCGGAACGGTTCGAGCCGCTGCTGGAAGTCCTCCAGATACTCGGCCCCGCGGTTCGACCGCAGCGTGCCGAGCAGATCGACCGCCTGCGAAGCCGTGTGACAGGCCTGCTCCACCTCGCGCCGCTGCACCTGCGCGGTGGCCAGCAGTACGAAGCCGATCGCGCGGCGCCGGGCGCGGGACTCGGGGTGCCCGTCGAGGGACTGCTGCGCGCACCGGGCCGCCGCGTCGGCCTGCCCGAGGTCGCGGTGGCAGTGCGCCAACTCGTCCGCCAGATAGGCCTCGTCGAAGTGCGCGATCCACACCGGGTCGTCCCCGGACGCCGGATCGGCCGCCTCCAGGGCCGTGACCGCCCGCCCGGAGGCCAGTTGGGCGGCGCGCGCGTCGCCCAGCAGCGCGTGCCCCCGCGCCTCCGCGGCGTGGAACATGGCCTCCGCGCGCGGTGTCACACGCCCTCGGGCCCCTTCCTGCGCCGCGCGCGCCAGTTGCGCGATCTCCCTCGGGTTCCCGAGCTGCGCCGCCAGGTGGCTCATGGACGCGGCCAGCACATACCCGCCGTACGCGCGGTCGCCCGCGGCCTGCGCGAGCCGCAGCGCCTGGATGTAGTAGCGCTGGGCCAGGCCCGGCTGACCGGTGTCGACGGCCATGTAGCCGGCGAGCTCCGTCAACCGCGCGACCGCCGCGAACAGTTCACGCCCGACGACCTCCCGGTACGAGCCCGCCAACAGCCCGGAGACCACACTGTTCAGGTAGTGCACGACGACCGGGCGCACATGCCCGCTGCCGTACTGGTGGTCCAGGTCCACCAGGGCCTGGGTCATCGCCTTCACGGCGGCCACGTCGGACTGCCCGACCCGCGGCCCCGCCGAGCGCGACACCTGCGAGTCGGGCGCGGAGATCAGCCAGTCACGGCTCGGCTCGACCAGCGCGGACGCGGCGACGGACGAACCCGAGAGGAAGTCCCGGCGGCCGACGTCGCTGCGCCACAGCTCGCAGACCTGCTCGATGGCGCCCAGCACGGTGGGCGAGAACTGCAGGCCCACGCCCGAGGCGAGGTTCTTGCCGTTGGCCATGCCGATCTCGTCGATCGTGACCGTACGCCCCAGCTTGCGGCCGAGTGCCTCGGCGATGATGGCGGGCGCCCGCCCGCGCGGCTGCTGTCCGCGCAGCCAGCGCGCCACGGACGTCTTGTCGTAGCGCAGATCCAGAGCGTGTTCCGCGCCGCACATGTTCACCCGCCGGGCCAGCCCCGCGTTCGAGCAGCCCGCTTCCTGAATGAGTGCCTGCAGCCGTTCGTTCGGCTGCCTGGCAACAAGAGGCCTTGCGGCCATGGCGTACCCCCTGTGGCATGCGGTGCCTGCCCACGCACCGAGTTGACGTGTCTTCAGTGACCGGAGAACCGAAAGAATCCGGCCTTGAAGATCAATGCCCCGCCGACATCACGACAATGCGGGACATGTGAGGATTGCCGGGGTAGTGACGACTACCGATCGACTACCGATCCCCCACACGTGGCTACCCAGCCCCCATGGACATTCCTCCTGCGCGCCCCCGGATATGCCCCCATGCGCCCCGGACGGGGGAGCGGTGCCCCTCCCCCGCGCATGTGACATCCGTAACCCCTGATGACGGCTAGAGTTGTGTTCATCGTGGAAGAGACCATCGCGGGCCCTGAAGCTGCCCAAATTCCCATGCAGCGCGGCGAATCGCTCCTGGAAGCCGCCGTACGTTACGCCGAAGAACGCCACTGGGACGTGTGCCCCGGTACATGGCTTGAAGCCGCCGACGGGGAGCATCACTGCTCCTGCGGACAGCCCGCGTGCGCCGTCCCCGGCGCACACCCGGCGCGCGAGGACTGGGCGTCGCAGGCCACGGGCAGTGCGACCGTCGCGCGCCGACTGTGGTCGCAGCAGCCGACCGCGTCGATCCTGCTGCCGACGGGCCTCACGTTCGACGTGATCGACGTGCCCGAGACCGCGGGACTGCTGGCGCTGGCCCGGATGGAGCGCATGGACCTCACGCTCGGGCCGGTGGCCTGGACCCCGGACCGGCGCATGCAGTTCTTCGTACTGCCCGGCGCGTCGGCGAAAATCCCCGATCTCGTACGGAAGTTGGGCTGGTCGCCGCTCTCCCTCGACCTGACGGCGCTCGGCGAGGGCGCGTACGTGACGGCTCCGCCGACCCGGTACGGGTCCCGGGGCGCCGTGCAGTGGGCCCGCCGCCCGACTCCGGCGAACCGGTGGTTGCCGGACGCGGAGGAGCTGATCTCTCCGTTGACGTACGCGTGCGGTCGGGACGGGCGCCGCTAGCTCCGCAGGGAGCGCCGTAAAACTGCGGGTGGTTCTGCGGCTGCGGGCAGTCTGTGGTTGCTCGCTCCCCCACTCTCGGCTGCGCTCGAGCGGGGGACCCCCATCGCGGCGGAGCCGCATATTCCGTACAGCCCCGCGCCCTGACGGGGCGCGGCCCTCGTATCGTGAGCGGCATGACTGAGGGCACAGTGGGCGGAGCCGCCGTACGCGTGCAGGGGCTCTGGAAGCGGTTCGGGCAGCAGGTCGCCGTCGCGGGGGTCGATCTGGAGCTGCCGGCGGGGCGCTTCATCGGGCTGGTCGGGCCGAACGGGGCCGGGAAGACCACCACCCTGTCGATGGTCACCGGCCTGCTGCGGCCGGACCAGGGCACCGTCGAGGTCGTCGGGCACGACGTGTGGCGGGACCCGGTGGAGGTCAAGGCGCGGATCGGTGTGCTGCCCGAGGGGCTGCGCCTGTTCGACCGGCTGTCCGGGCGGGAGCTGCTCGCGTACACGGGCAGGCTGCGCGGTCTGCCCGGCGCCGAGGTCGACAAGCGCGCCACCCAGCTCCTCGACGTTCTCGACCTCGCGGGCGCCCAGCACAAGCTCGTCGTCGACTACTCGACCGGTATGCGCAAGAAGATCGGCCTTGCCGCCGCCCTCCTCCACAACCCCGAAGTCCTGTTCCTGGACGAGCCCTTCGAGGGCGTCGACCCGGTGTCGGCCCAGACCATCCGCGGTGTCCTGGAGCGGTACACGGCCTCGGGCGCCACCGTTGTCTTCTCCTCTCACGTCATGGAACTCGTCGAGTCGTTGTGCGACTGGGTGGCCGTCATGGCGGCAGGCCGCATCCGCGCGCACGGTCCGCTCGCGGAGGTGAGGGGCGAGGCGCCCTCACTCCAGCACGCGTTCCTGGAACTGGTCGGTGCGAACGCGCGGGACACGGGTTCGGCTCTGGACTGGCTGGGCGGCGGGACGCGATGAGCACGGCCGCGGAAACGGGTACGGGCACGGGCACGGAACGGGCGTCCGCGGCAGGTCCTTCGATCACCCCCGTCGTCGTACGGCTGAAGCTGTCGCTGCTGCGCAACGGGCTGCGGCAGTCGGCCGGGCGGCGGGCCGCGTATGTCGCCTCCGCCGCACTCGTCCTGCTGTTCGCCGCGCTCCAGCTGATCGGGCTGATCGCGCTGCGGGGCAACGCGCACGCCGCGTCCGTGACCGTGCTGCTGGTGGCCGTGCTGGCGCTCGGCTGGGCGGTGATGCCGCTGTTCTTCCCGAGCGGCGACGAGACCCTCGATCCGACACGGCTGGTGATGCTGCCGCTGCGGCCGCGGCCGCTCGTCCGGGCGCTGCTGGTGGCCTCCCTGGTGGGCATAGGGCCGCTGTTCAGCCTGTGCATGCTGATCGGCTCGGTGATCGCGGTGGCGCACGGTGCGGCCGCGTACGCCGTCTCCGTCGTGGCCGTCCCGCTCGGGCTGCTGGTGTGTCTGGCCCTCGCGCGGGCCGTGGCCGCCGCCAACATCCGCCTGCTGACCAGCCGCAAGGGCCGGGACCTGGCCGTGCTGAGCGGTCTGGTGATCGCGGTCGGGGCCCAGCTCGTCAACTTCGGGGCCCAGCGCCTGGGTTCGGCCGGGCTCGGGCAGCTCGACCCGGCCGCGGACGTGCTGAGCTGGGTGCCGCCGGCGTCGGTGGTCGGCGCGGTGGACGCGGTGAGCGAGGGGTCGTACGGCGTCGGGGCGGCCCGGCTCGCGCTGAGCGCACTCGCGCTGGCCGGGCTGCTGTCCCTCTGGTCGCGCACCCTGACCCGGCTGATGGTCTCGCCGGACTCCTCCACACTCCCGGACGCCGAACCGGCACGGGACCGTACGCGGTCCGCGCGGCTCGGCCGGCTCCTTCCCCCGGGCCGCACCGGCACCATCATGGAGCGCAGCCTGCGGTACGTGTGGCGCGACCCGAAGACCAAGGCGGCCTGGGTGACATCGCTCGCCATCGGGCTGCTCGTCCCCGTCTTCAACGCCCTGCAGGGCACCGGCTCGATCTACTTCGCGTGCTTCGCCGCGGGGATGCTCGGCATCCAGATGTACAACCAGTTCGGGCAGGACACGTCCGCGTTCTGGATGGTCGCAATGACCATCTCGTCACCCAGGGACGCCTACGTCGAACTGCGCGGCCGCGCCCTGGCCATGCTGGTGATCACCCTGCCGTACGCGGCCCTCGTGACCGTCCTGACGACGGCGATGCTCGGCGACTGGCCCGCGCTGCCGGAGGTGCTGGGCCTGTCCTTCGCGCTGCTCGGCGCGATGCTGGCCACGGGTGCCTGGTCCTCGGCCCGCTTCCCCTACTCCATCCCGCAGCAGGGCTACAAGAACGTGGCCCCCGGACAGGCGGGCCTCGCCTGGCTGTCGATCTTCGGCGGCATGGTCGCGGCGGCCCTGCTGTGCGTTCCGGTCATCGCCCTCACCATCTGGCTCAACGTCACGGCGAACGGCGACGACTGGACCTGGCTCCTGCTCCCCCTGGGCACCGCCTACGGCACGGGCATCACCCTGCTGGGCCTCCGCCTGGCAGCCTCACGAACAGCGACGAGACTCCCGGAAATCCTGTCGGCGGTCAGCAAGGGCTGAGTCCCGCGCCTCTGAAAGGCCTGCGGCCCGTCAGGGGCGCGGGGCTGTATCGATTTGCGGCTCCGCCGCGCGGGCGCGACCAGCCACGACGACGCCGCAAGCCAAAAGACGACCCGCAGATCAATGGCGCTCGCTTTTTACGGCGCCCCGAGCGGAGCGATTCCGTCCAGAAACGGCTCGATCGCCGAGCGCCATGCATCCGGCTGGTCGTAGTGGATGAGGTGACCGGCGTCCGCGACCTCCGCGTACTGTCCGTTCGGCAGGACGCGGACCATCTCCTGGGACTCCGCGCGGCCCAGCTCGCCGTCGAGGCCACGGACGACGAGGGCCGGGCACTGGACCTGAGCGAGCTCCTCCCAGTGCGCGTCGTACACCCAGGTCTCGCGGGTCCTGAGCATCTGGTCGAGGTCGAAGACCGGGCGCCAGCCGTCCCCGCACTCGTGCATGACCTCGGCGTAGAACTCACCGCGGGACGGGTTGGGGCGCTCCACCGAGGGGTCGTCCTCGCCGAACCACTTGCGGACGTCGGCGAGCGTGGCGAAGGGCAGGGGCCAGGCCTTGAACCAGTTCTCCCACTCGCGCTGGGAGGCCGCGCCCAGCGCGGAGGCCCGCATGTCGCAGATGATCAGCCCGCACACCAGGTCCGGGCGCTTGGCGGCGAGCTGCCAGGCGGTCAGCGCGCCCATCGCATGGCCGATGAGGACGGCCGGGGCGAGCCCGAGCTGTTCGAGGGCGGCCTCGACGTCGTCGATGTAGGCCTCACGGGTGTACTCCGCCCCGGTCGGCTTGGCGCTCTGGCCATGGCCGCGCTGGTCGAGCGCGACGGCGCGGCGCCGCTCGGAGAGCCAGCGGGCGGTGGGCGCCCAGTGCGAGGCGCGACCCATCAGCCCGTGCAATAACAGCACGCCGGGAGCCCGCGCGGCCCCGGTGTCCGCCGGCCCTTCGGCCGCCTCGCCCCGCACCTCGTCCTGCGCACCGGACCCGTCGCCGGGACCGGCCCCGCCGGCGGGGTCCGGCCCGGTCGGGTCGGTCTTGGGAGGGTCCCCGAACTCCCAGGCCGCGAGACGTACGCCGCCCGCTCCGGTCACGTCGATGCGCCGCACCATTGGCACCCCCCAGGCTCCACTCGGACCGCTCAGCTCCCGTTTCGAGCCGGCCGGTCCACTCGTCCTACGGCTGTTGTTCTGCTGTTTCTACTGCTGGCCTTGCTCTTGCTCTCGGTGCTGAAGTTGTGCTGCTCTCGTGTGCCGCTTGTGACGGCCGATCTTGATTGTTACAGCGCGCGCCACGCCAGATACGTCACGTGCGCACATCCCGGCACACGTTCCCCGGAAGTGTTTTCGCCTCTCCCGCGCGTGTTTCCCCAACACCCGCAACAGACCCCCAGATTATCGAATAGGTATTCGAAGAGGTCGTTTCTGGCGGCAACACCCCTCATTCGAGTGACCCCCCGCCAGGATTGTCCGCCGTCGCCGCGGGGAGATCTTCACCGGGAGGCGGACCGCTCGGGGAAAACGGTCCGAGGGGAATGACCCTGAGAGCTCGGGGCTCCGGGTCAGCACAGGGGAGGACAGGCCCCGGCGCCATGTGGCGCCGGGGCTCTCCACGTCTCTGCGGCACATCATCCCGTCCCCTCCCCGGCCCACCGTGACATCGCCGCCCCGGCCGGCCAAGAGCCCTCAGGTCATATGCCTCACGCGCAAGCGTCGCACGGGAACGACGAGAGCGCTGCGATTCGGGCCAGTGAATCTCGGATCGGTCCGAGCACGATCTCGGAAGCCCCGACCGATCAGCGGCCCGTGTCCGGCACGATCGCCGGAGCGGCCAAGCTGCGGCACAACTACCGCTCCAGCCCCAGCAGCCAGGCCACCCCGGGGGACAGCGAGTCCCACCCGGGGGGACAGCGAGTCACCCCGCACCGGCTGTACGGTCGCTCAGCGCTTGGCCACGAAGACGTGCGAGGCGACATCGGACTGCAGCTCCGCGGCCTCGCCGCCACTGCCCACCAGCACACCGCCCGCCGACTCCGTCACGCTCACCACGGAACCCGGCTGCACACCCGCCCGCCGCAGGGTGTACATCAGCTGCGCGTCCGTCTGGATCGGCTCACCGATGCGCCGTACGACGACGGTCTTGCCCTCCGGGCCCGGGTCGAGGTCGGACAGCGACACCATGCCCTCGTCCAGGAACGGGTCCGCGCCGTCCTTCTCGCCCAGCTCCTCCAGGCCCGGGATCGGGTTCCCGTACGGCGACTCGGTCGGGTGGCGCAGCAGCTCCAGCACGCGGCGCTCCACGGCCTCGCTCATCACGTGCTCCCAGCGGCACGCCTCCGCGTGCACCTGCTCCCACTCCAGGCCGATCACATCGACGAGCAGGCACTCCGCGAGACGGTGCTTGCGCATCACGCGCGTGGCCAGGCGGCGGCCCTCGTCCGTGAACTCCAGATGGCGGTCCGCGGCAACCGACACCAGACCGTCGCGCTCCATGCGCGCCACCGTCTGGCTGACCGTCGGGCCGCTCTGGTCGAGCCGCTCGGCGATCCGGGCGCGCATCGGGACCACACCTTCCTCCTCCAGTTCGAGGATGGTGCGGAGATACATCTCCGTGGTGTCGATCAGTCCGGACATTGGTGTGCCCCTCGATGAGATCAGCCGAGTGCTCGACGGCTCCCCGGCGTGTGCGCTGGCCCTGGATTCAATTCTGCCGGATACCACTGACAACCGTGCCGCGCCCGTGGAACCACGCGGTGACGACTGGGGTCACGACCGTACCGACGGGAACGCGGAACCGTCTCCCCGGGCCACGATCCGGCGCGCGGCCAGGGTGTGGCGCGTACCGGCCGCTCGTACTCGCTCGTACTCACTCGTACGGACAGAGACGTTGACAGGGAAGTGGTCCAGACCGCACCGTGATCGGCATCCGCTCCGCGGGCGCGGGAACCGCGACGGGCGACACCTGAACCGGGAGGGCTGTTTCGGATGGGCGACAGCAAGCTGGCCGAGCGGTTCTTCGACGCCGCGACGGACCTGCTGCGGCAGGTGCGGGACGAGGAGGCGGAGGCCATCGCGGCGGCCGGCACGCTGATCGCGGACACCGTGGCCGACGGCGGCCGGCTCTTCGCCTTCGGCGCGGGGCACTCCTCGCTCGCCGCCCAGGACATGGTCTACCGCGCGGGCGGCCTCGCCCTCATGAACCTCCTCGCCGTGCCCGGCGCCGTCGGCGTCGAAGCACCCGCCACGCTCGGCTCCGCCCTGGAACGCGTCGACGGCCTGGCGACCGCGGTCCTGGACACCAGCCCGCTCCGCTCCGGCGACCTCCTGGTGATCATCTCCCTCTCCGGCCGCAACGCCCTCCCGGTCGAGATGGCGGCGCACGCCCGCGAGCTGGGGGTGAGGGTCATCAGCGTGACGTCGGTGGCGTACGCCTCGCAGACGGCCTCCCGGCACGCCTCCGGCACGTACCTGAAGGACCACTGCGACGTCGTCCTCGACTCCAAGATCCCCGTGGGCGACGCGGAGCTGACCGCCGAGAACATCGAGGCGCCCTTCGCCCCCGCCTCCACCGTCGTCACCACCGCCCTGCTCCAGGCCGTCATGGCCACCGCCGCGGGCACCCTGGCCGACCGCGGTACCGAACCCCCGCTCCTGCGCTCGGGCAACGTCGACGGCGGCCACGAGTGGAACGGCCGCATCATGCGCGAGTACGGCGACCGGATCTTCTACCTGCGGTCCTGATCTCCTACCTGCATCTCCTACCCGCGGTCCCAGGTGCGCCCCGAGTGGTGCGTGGGAACCGTGAGGTGGAAATCCGGCGTACAACGATTTCCCCCAATCTTGCGCGAAGCCGATGTGCGCTGCGTCACGTTCGAGTTGAATGACCAGTGAGTAGCAAACCGACGCGCCGTACGTGCGGACGCAGCCTGCAGGGGGTTCAGGTGAGTGCTTCCCGGCGTAGTGGGACCACGGACGAACTGGGGCCCGACGAGCCCGAGCGCGGAACGGGCGCGCCCGCGGCCGACCCGGCCGGATCCGCGACCGCGGCGGACGAGCCCGAGCGCGACGACTCGGATCTCCTTGCCGCACTGCTCGACGGGATGGACGCCGCGCTGTGCGCGTTCGACGCCGAAGGGGTCGTCACGCACTGGAACCGGGAGGCCGAGCGCATCCTCGGCTGGACCGCCACGGAGGCCGTCGGACGCCACGGGTTCGCCGGCTGGGCCGTACGCACGGCCGACGCCGAGGAGGTCGAGAGGCGGCTCCTGTCCGCCATGCACGCCCCCGGACGACAGGTGCACGAGTTCGCGCTGCTGACCAAGGACGGCGGACGCGTCCTCGTCCGCACCCAGTCGGCCGCCGTACGCGGACCCGACGGCAAACCCGCCGGCGTCTACTGCGCCTTCAGCGAGGTGCACGCACAGATAGACCTGGAGCGGTCCATCGCCCTCAGCGAGGCGCTCTTCGAGGACGCCGCCTGGGGAGTCGTACTCGTCGACGCCGACCTGCGGCCCGCCGTCGTCAACGCGCACGCGGCCCGCTCACTCGGCACCGGACGTACGGCCCTCCTCGGACGCCCCCTCGGCGAGCTCCTCACCCAGGGCGTCGAGGAACTCGAAAGCGCCCTCACCCACGTACTCGCCGAGGGCGCCCCGCCCGCACCCGCCGAGATCTGGGTGGGCGTGCGCACCCCCGACGGCGAGAAACGGCGCTGCTGGCGCAGCGGCTTCCTGCGCCTGGCCTCGCCCCTCGCGGAGGAACCCGTCCCCCTCGGCGTCGGCTGGCTCTTCCAGGACGTCACCGAAGCCAAGCTGAGCGAGCAGGAAGCCGCGCTGCTCCGCTTCCGCACCAACCAGCTCCACCGGGCCACGCGGGCCGCCGCCGAGTGCGAGGACCCCGCCGAGGCCGCCACTGTCCACCTCGACTTCTCCCTCGCCGGCTTCGCCGACCACGCGATCGTCGACCGACTGGCCCCGGGCCCGACGGCGGACGCCGACGCCCCGGTACGGCTCGTACGCGCCGCCGCGACCCCCTCCGGCGCCCCCGGCCCCAGCCACCTCACCGGCCACGCGGGCCTTCCCGTCCGCTACCCCGAGGGCCACCCCGCCCTCCAGTGCGTCGACCGCGCCGGCTCCGTACGCTCCAGCGCCGACACCACCACCCCCGAGACCGCCCGAGCCTGGGCCACCGCCCGCCAGTGGCCCCCCGACACCGTCCACGCCCTGTGCACCGTCCTCCGCAGCCGCGGCCGCACACTGGGCGTCGTGACCTTCCTGCGGGGCGCAGGCCGCACCCAGTTCGCACGCCCCGACGCGACGTACGCGGAGGACGTGGCGGCGCGGATCGCGGGAGCGCTGGATCTGGCGGGGTTGGTGGCGGAGTAGCCGACGAGTCCGGTAATCACCTCGGAAAATGGCTTGAGCACCCCCGCACTCCTTCTTAGGGTGGGGTCCACGCCCGAAAGGAGGTGATCCGGTACATGTATGAATCCCGGACGCGCGAGGTGGCTGCGGGCTAGCGGCCCGTCACCACACTCAGTGCGGTGCCGGACCAGCGCGTGAGACGAGCGCGCAGCCGGCCCAATCTCAAGCAGTCACCCGACCCGCAGGCTCGCCGGTACGTCCGGCCGGCTTCTCGCTGTGAGGCGAGGACCAGAGCCTGCGGGTCGTCTGCGTTGTGGGGCACCCCGAGGGCTCAGGGCGCCCCGGCGGTCTCAGCGCGCCATGTCCTCGTAGCCCTCGATCTCGCGCGGATTGCGGGGGCCGGGGCCCACGTAGCGGGCGGAGGGGCGGACGAGGCGGCCCGTGCGCTTCTGTTCCAGGATGTGGGCCGACCAGCCAGCCGTGCGGGCGCAGGTGAACATCGAGGTGAACATGTGGGCGGGGACCTCGGCGAAGTCCAGGATGATGGCCGCCCAGAACTCGACGTTGGTCGCCAGGACGCGGTCCGGGCGGCGGGCGTGCAACTCCGCCAGGGCCGCCTTCTCCAGGGCCTCGGCGATCTCGAAGCGGGGGGCGCCCAGTTCGCGGGCCGTGCGGCGCAGGACGCGGGCGCGCGGGTCCTCGGCCCGGTAGACGCGGTGGCCGAAGCCCATCAGGCGCTCGCCCCGGTCCAGCGCCTGTTTGACGTATGCCTCCGCGTCGCCCGTCCGCTCGATCTCCTCGATCATGTGCAGGACTCGGGAGGGGGCGCCGCCGTGCAGGGGGCCGGACATCGCTCCCACCGCGCCCGACAGCGCCGCCGCCACGTCCGCGCCGGTGGACGCGATGACGCGGGCCGTGAACGTGGACGCGTTCATGCCGTGCTCCGCGGCGCTCGTCCAGTACGCGTCGACGGCCGCCACGTGCTTGGGGTCCGGCTCGCCGCGCCAGCGGATCATGAAGCGTTCGACGACGGTGCGGGCCTTGTCGATCTCGCGCTGCGGGACCATGGGCACGCCCTGGCCCCTGGCCGACTGGGCGACGTAGGACAGGGCCATGACGGCGGCGCGGGCGAGGTCCTCGCGGGCCTGTTCGGCGTCGATGTCGAGGAGGGGTTTCAGGCCCCAGACCGGGGCCAGCATGGCGAGCGCCGACTGCACGTCCACACGGATGTCACCGGAGTGGATGGGGATGGGGAAGGGCTCGGCGGGCGGCAGGCCGGGGTTGAAGGCGCCGTCGACGAGCAGGCCCCATACGTTGCCGAAGGAGACGTTGCCGACCAGATCCTCGATGTCGACACCCCGGTACCTGAGGGCACCGCCCTCCTTGTCCGGTTCGGCGATCTCCGTCTCGAACGCGACGACTCCTTCGAGTCCGGGTACGAAGTCGGACATCAGGCGGCTCCTCGTGATGTGTGCGACGGATGTGGCGGGTTCCCGTGTGGTGCGTGACCTGGGCTGTCTGTGGTCGGAAAGCGGTGTTCACCTGTCGGATCCACGGTCTTTTCGAAGACTCGCGGTCCTGAGCGGTCACCCCGGTGATGCCCCGTACGGTCGGCGGTCATCCAACCGGAACGATGGCAGAACGATATCCCTGAGTGCCACCTTTGGGGAGACCCCGTGGCACTGAGTGCCATGGAGTGAGGAAGGACACCCCGGGACGCCCTGCGGCACCCCGCGTACGGACACTCGCCGTGCGACCGGGGGCGTATACGGCAGGATGACCATGTGACCGATCACGAAGCCGCCTACGATCCGTCCTCCCCCCTTCCGGACCCCGCCGCCATGCGCAAGCAGTACCGGGCCGAGGGACTCGACGAGGGCGAGCTGGCCGGGCACCCGATGGCGCAGTTCGAGAGGTGGTTCCGGCAGGCCTCGGCCGAGGGCGCGGTGTTCGAGCCGAACGCCATGGTGGTGTCGACGGCGGACGCGGAGGGCCGGCCGAGCTCCCGTACGGTGCTGATGAAGGCGTACGACGAGCGGGGCTTCGTCTTCTACACGAACTACGAGTCCCGCAAGGGCCGTGACCTGGCGGAGAACCCTTACGTCTCGCTGCTGTTCCCCTGGCACCCGATCGCCCGGCAGGTGATCGTGATCGGTACGGCCCACCGTACGGGCCGCGACGAGACGGCGGCGTACTTCCGCACCCGGCCGCACGGCTCCCAGCTCGGGGCCTGGGCCAGCGTGCAGTCCGCGGTGATCCGCTCGCGTGCCGAACTGGACGCGGGGTACGAGGAGTTGAGCACCCGCTACCCGGAGGGCGAGCAGGTGCCGGTGCCGCCGAACTGGGGTGGTTTCCGGGTCGTGCCGCAGTCGGTGGAGTTCTGGCAGGGACGGCCCAACCGGCTGCACGACCGGTTGCGGTATGTGGCGGAGCCGGACGGGTCGTGGCGGGTGGAGCGGCTCAGTCCCTGAGAGGAGCGGCTCAGCTCCTGAGTGCGGCTGCCCGTACGGGCGAGAGAGAACCGGCGAGAGAGAACCGTACAGCTGTCTCTCAGGCCTGCGGTTTTCGCTCAGGCGAGCGCCTCGTCCAGCAGTACCGCCCACTGCGCCACCACCCGGTCCCGGCGGCCGGTGTCGTCGGTGAGCAGGTTGGCGAGGCCGAGGCCGCGGGCCATGTCGAGGAGGCCCTGGACGGTCTCGCGGACGCCGGGTACGGACTCGTCGGCGCCGAGCAGGTCCACGGCGATCCGGTGCGCCTCGCGGCCGACGTGGGCCTCCAGTTCCGTGACCCGCGGGCGGAGCTGGTCCTCGTTGGAGGCGGCGACCCACAGGTGGAGGGCGGCGCGGAAGAGGGGGCCGGTGTAGAGGTCGACGAGGGCGGCGATTACGGCCCGGCGGTCGGCGGCGCCCTCGGGGAAGAGGGCGCGCAGGGCCGTGGAGCGCTCTTCGGCGACGTACTCGACGGCCGCGGTGAACAGGTCCTCGCGGGTGGGGAAGTGGTGCTGGGCGGCGCCGCGGGAGACCCCGGCGCGTTCGGCGACGACGGACACCGTGGAGCCCGCCCAGCCGTGTTCGGCAAGGCAGGCGACGGCGGCTTCCAGGAGCCGCTGCCGGGTGGCCCGGCTGCGGTCCTGCTTGGGCACACGGTCGGAAACGCGGTCGGGAACGGGGGCGGCGGTGGGGGTGGGGT
>NZ_VMNX01000244.1 GCF_009377235.1 Streptomyces acidicola | reverse complement strand
GTGCGTGAGGGGGTGGAACTCGGCTTCCTGTCCGGCTTTTCGGCCGAGGGGGTCGGGTCCGGCTTCACCGGCGGCGGGGACGGCGCGTCCGGGGACGGCGTCGGGGTGGGGGACACCGCGACCGTCCGGTCCGCCGGCTCGTCGCTCTTCACCGCCGAGGCCACCGCGTAGCCGCCCACCGCGAGGAGACCCGCGACCGCGGTCGTCGCGCCCACGACGCGGGCCCAGCCGGCCGCCGGCGGGTGCGTCCGGCGCCCGGGACGGGCCTCCCCGGCCATACCGCGCTCGATCCGGGCCAGGATGCGGGCGCGGTCGGGCTCGTGCGCCTCGCCCGCCTCGCGCAGGCGGGCGCGCAGCTCCTCGTGCACGTCCCGCACCTCTTTCATTGGTTCCTTCCTCCAGCGGCCCCGGACACCGCCCGGTGGATCTGCCGCGGTGCGTCCTGCGACCCGAGCAACCGCTGGAGCTCGGCCATCCCCTTCGACGTCTGGCTCTTCACCGTACCGACCGACACTCCCAGCGCGAGCGCGGTGTCCTTCTCCGAGAGGTCGAAGGAGTGCCGCAGCACCACGCACGCCCGCTTGCGGAACGGCAGCCGGCGCAGCGCCTCCTGAACGTCGATCATGCCGGGCACGTCGGGAATCTCGGTCCTCTCCTCACGCTGCGACCAGAACAGGGTGATCCGGCGGCGCTCGCGGACGGCGCTGCGGATGCGGGTACGGGCCAGATTGGCGACCACGCCGCGGGCGTACGCCACCGGATGGTCGGCCGCGCGTACCCGGTCCCAGCGGTGCCAGAGCGCGAGCAGCGCGTCCGCCGCGAGGTCGTCCGCCGCGTCCGCCTCACCCGTCAGCAGATGGGCCAGCCTGGCCAGTTCGGCGTAGTGCCGTTCGAAGAAGGCGTGGAACTCCGCAGAGGCTGCGTCGTCGACGACCGTGCCCACGGGCGACCTCTCCCCTCGCTGCGACTCCTTGCACCCGGCGGGTGTCTGTGTCATGTAGCTGACAGGAGTTGACTGACAGGCAGGAGGCCATCTTGCAGGCCGAACTCTGCATCCGTAACACGGAGAAAACCTGAAACCAGTTCAACGAGGGAACAATCCAGCCAGCGTTCCCCGCATCCCGCACGCACCTTACGAGGAGTACCGCCATGTCCGAAGCACAGCAGGTGGCCGATCGGCCGGGCGCCGCGCCACCCGGGGCGAACAGCGTCGATCGCTTCTTCAGGATCACCGCCCGGGGCTCCACCATCGCCCGGGAGATACGCGGCGGCTTCGCCACCTTCTTCACGATGGCGTACATCCTTGTCCTGAATCCCATCATCCTGGGCAGCGCCAAGGACAAGTTCGGGCACCAGCTCGACGGCGCCGAACTCGTCACCGCCACCGCGCTCGTGGCCGCGGTGATGACGATCATCATGGGTGTGGGAGGCAACCTTCCCCTCGCGCTGGCCGCCGGCCTCGGCCTCAACGCCGTCGTAGCCTTCCAGATAGCCCCGCTGATGAGCTGGGCCGACGCGATGGGCCTGGTGGTCCTCGAAGGCCTGCTCATCTGCGTCCTGGTGGTCACCGGGCTGCGCGAGGCCGTCATGCACGCCATCCCGCAGTCGCTCAAGCAGGCGATCAGCGTCGGCATCGGCCTGTTCATCGCCTTCATCGGCTTCGTCGACGCCGGGTTCGTCAGCCGTATACCCGACGTCGCGAACACCACCGTCCCGGTTCAGCTCGGCGCGACCGGAGCGCTGTCCGGCTGGCCCGTCCTCGTCTTCTGCCTCGGCGTGCTGCTGACCATCGGTCTGCTCGCCCGCAGGGTCAGGGGCGCGATCCTGATCAGCATCCTCGTCATGACGGTCGTCGCGATCGTGATCGACTCGGTCGCCGACATCAAGAGCTGGGGCCTGACGACGCCGAAGGTCCCCGACGACATCGTGGCCGCGCCCGAGTTCGGGCTGCTCGGGAACTTCAGCCTGTTCGGCGCGTTCGGCGAGACCACCGTCATCACGGTCGTCCTGCTGCTCTTCACCCTCATCCTGTCCGACTTCTTCGACACCATGGGCACGGTCGTCGGCATCAGCGCCGAGGCCGGACTCCTCGACGAGCAGGGCAGGGTGCCGAACCTCGGCCGGGTCCTGCTCATCGATGGTGCGGCGGCGGTCGCCGGCGGTGCCTCGTCCTCGTCCTCGGCGACCTCGTACATCGAGTCGGCGGCGGGCGTCGGCGAGGGCGCGCGCACCGGCTTCGCCAACCTGGTCACCGGCGGTCTCTTCGCCTGCGCGCTGTTCCTGACCCCGCTGCTGACCATCGTCCCGATGCAGGCCGCCGCGCCGGCGCTCGTCGCGGTCGGGTTCCTGATGATGACCCAGGTCAAGCACATCGACTGGGACAAGTACGAGATCGCCATCCCCGCGTTCCTGACGATCGCCGTGATGCCGTTCACCTACTCGATCACCAACGGCATCGGCGCGGGCTTCGTCGCGTACGTCCTGATCAAGACGGTGCTAGGCAAGGCCAGGCAGGTGCACTGGCTGCTGTGGGGCACCTCGGCGCTGTTCCTGGTGTACTTCGCGATCGACCCGATCGAGCAGCTCTTCGGCGTGAAGTGACCGTTGGTCCGACCTGACGACGACGGGCCGCCCCCGGGGGGAAGGGGGCGGCCCGTCTGCCTGTTCAGACGGCCTTCGTGCGCCGGGGGTTCACTTCTGGGCCTCAGTTCTTCAGTGCCGCCTGCATCACGGCCTTCGCCACCGGGGCCGCCAGCCCGTTGCCGCTGACCTCGGAGCGGGCCGCGTCGGACTGCTCGACGATCACCGCGACGGCGACCTCCTTGCCGTTCGTGTCCGACTTCGCGTACGAGGTGAACCAGGCGTACGGCGTCTGGCTGTTGTTCTCGCCGTGCTGGGCCGTACCCGTCTTGCCGCCGACGGTGGCCCCGGAGATCCGTGCGTTGGTACCCGTGCCCTGGTCCACCACGGTCTGCATCGCCGACTGGAGCTGCTCGGCCGTGGAGGAGCTGACGATCTCCTTCGTGCCCGCCCCGCTGTCGTAGTCCTCGATCACCTTGCCCTCGGCGTCACTGGTCCGGGACACCAGGTGCGGCGAGACCAGCTTGCCGCCGTTGGCGATGGCCGCCGAGACCATCGCCATCTGGAGCGGGGTGGCGGTCACATCGAACTGGCCGATGCCCGACAGAGCGGTCTGCGCCTTGTCCATGTTGGAGGCGTACGACGGGTACACGCTCTCGTACGCGCGCACCGGCACGTCCTGCGCGGTGTCGTTGAAGCCGAACTTCTCCGCCATCGCCCTGACCTTGTCCTGCCCCAGGTCGACGGCCATCTTCGCGAAGACGTTGTTGCACGAGTACTGCAGGGCCACCCGGATCGAGGCGTTCTCACACGGGGCGTTCGGGTTCTCGTTCGTCAGGTCGCGGTTCGTGAGGGGGAGCGTGTACGGGTCGGGGCTGTCGGTCCTCGTGTCCACCGACGCGTACAGTCCGTCCTCCAGCGCGGCGGCCGCGACGACCAGCTTGAACGTGGACCCCGGCGGCAGGGGCTGCCGGAGCGCGCGGTTGACCAGCGGCTTGTCGCCGTCCTGGGTCAGCTTCCGCCAGGTGTCCCCGTCGTTCGTCCCGCTGATCGTGCCCGGGTCGTAGGACGGTGTGGAGACGACCCCGAGGATCTTCCCGGTCGCCGGGTCGATGGCGACGGCCGCGCCCTTCTTGCTGCCGAGCGCCTCGTACGCGGCCCGCTGTACGTCGGGGTCGATGGTCGTGACCACGTCGCCGGGTGCGGCGCGCTCGTTGGTGATGACGTTCAGCGGGTTCTTCAGCTGTGTGTCCGTGCCGTCGAGGAGGTCCCGGTAGACGCCCTCCAGCTGCGTCGCCCCGTACACCTGCGAGCTGTAGCCGGTCACGGCCGCGTACAGCGCGCCGTCCTTGTACGTGCGCTTGTACGCGAGGTCGCTGCCCGTGGTCCGCTTCGAGCCGGTGATCGCGTCGCCGGCCACGATGATGTTCCCGAGCGGCTGCGCGTACTGCTGCATCACGTTCCGCCGGTTGTTCTTGCTGTCCGCGAGCGCCCGGCCTTCGTAGAACTGCACCCAGGTCGCCCGGATCAGCAAGGACAACACGAGCAGCAGGGTGAAGACGGCGGTCCGCCTGATCGTCTTGTTCATCGCGCTCGAAAAGACGAACAGGATTGGGTCAATCGTTCCCTTCTGGGGGTTTTCTCATGGTGCCTTCATAGAGCCCGACTCGTAGGCCTACGCCGCACCTCTTGCCCGGCGACGATCCGTCTCCGCCGGACGGGGGAGACGCACTCGTCCGCGCCGAGCCGGGTTGGCGACTGCTGGTTCGGTTGTTGGCCATGGCTGGTCGGTGTGTCCCTCGTCAGGGTGAACGGGGCCGGTTACCGGGATTCTGTGCGTACTCGGAACGCATGATCGGTGGTGGCAGCTGAGTTCGTGACGGTCCAGGGAGAGGGGGGCCTGTGGCGCGTCAGCGTGCAGGGAAGCGTGCGTTGCGTGCGGTCGCGGCCCCGTTCACTGTGGCCGCGCCCTCGGGTGCGCGGATCCGGGACCGGCTGCGTGTCGATGTCGCGGACGAGGAGGTCCTCACCCTGGTGGGGCAGCATCTGGGCCGTCATCAGCGGGCGGATCTCGCTGAGCGCGTGGCGATCGGTCCGGTGCCGGTGAGGGACAACCGGCGGGCCGGGCGGAAGAGGAAGCTGACGGCCGTGTCGTCGTCGCGCTGGGCGGGGGCGATGACCCGCGCCAGTGAGGACCAGTACCAGCTGAGCATGCGCTGCCTGTACGACGAGCGTGCCGGACTGCGGCGCGCCATCGGGACGATCACCCGTCGCCTCGCGGTGCCGTGCGGGCAGCGCACGGGCCGGGTGCGCGGCTACCGGGATCAGGGCGAACGCTTCCAGAAGCAGCGCCGCCTCCAGGCGCTCGAAGTCCGTCTTGCCGTGGTCGAGGAACGCATCGCCCAGGGGCGGCCGTCCGTGGTCGTGGGCGGTGGCCGTCTGGTGAAGATGCGGCACAACCTGGCCGATGCCCGGCTCACGGCCGAGGACTGGCGCACGCGGTGGGAGGCGGCCCGGCTGTTCCTCACCGCGGACGGCGAGTCCGGTGCCTCGCACGGGAACTACACCATCAGCGTGGATCCGGCGGACGGCAGCGTGACGATCGTGCTGCCCGAACCGCTCCGGCATCTCGCGAACGCACCACGTGGCCGCTACCGGCTCTCGTGCACGGTCGCTTTCCACCATCGCAGGGAGGAGTGGCTGGACCGCGTCACCGCGAACCAGGCCGTCCGCTACGACATCGTGCACGACCCCGTACGTGACCGCTGGTACCTCGACGCCTCCTGGTCGGCGCCGAAGACCGTGCTGCCCGCGCCGGAGGAGATCAGGGCGGCAGGCAGGCGCATGCTCGCGGTCGACCTGAACGCCGACCACCTCGCCGCGTACGTCCTCGACCCGCACGGCAACCCGGTCGGCGAACCCCTCACAGTGCCACTGGAGCTGACCGGCGACGCGACCCGGCGGGACGGAAGACTGCGGGCCGCAGTCACCTCGCTGATCGGGCTGGCCAAGGCCCACGGCTGTGCCGGGATCGTGATCGAGAACCTGGGCTTCACCGACGCCCGGCACACGGGCCGGGAGACGATGGGACGCGGCCGGCGCGGCAAGGCCTTCCGCCGTACGGTGGCCGGCATCCCGACCGCGAGGTTCAGGGAGCGGCTGCGCGGCATGGCATACCACCAGGGGCTGGTCGTGGTCGCTGTCGATCCGGCCTACACCTCCCGCTGGGGAGACGCCCACTGGCGAAGGCCCCTCGACGATCAATCGAAGACCACTGTCACCCGGCATCACGCGGCCGCGGTGGCGATCGGCAGACGCGCTCTCGGGCATCGGATCCGGCGTCGGCCAGGTGTGACCGCTTGCGACCGGAGGATCGCACAGCGGAGAGCTACCGGCCAGACCGCATCCGTCCCGAGAGCGCGTGGGAACGCGAGCCCACCCAGGACCACAGGCACGCTCCCCGAGGGCGGCAAGACCTGCTGGAGCCGAAGTGACCAGCTCGTGCTGTGCCCCGCACCCAGGACCGTTCGGGGTGCACCCGGCGCCAGACACCACACACCTGGCCCGGAATACGTTGATTCGGCCAACACTGGCCCACAACACTAGGAACGGTCAGAGCCTGCGCGTCGCCAGCGTCAGACGGTCCCGGGCGTCGAACAGGGCGTCCTTCACCATCTGCTCATGGGCCGGAGTGAGGCGGGCCACCGGCACCGAGCAGCTGATGGCGTCGCGGGCGGGCGTGCGGTACGGGATCGCGACGCCGAAGCAGCGCAGCCCCAGCGTGTTCTCCTCGCGGTCCACGGCGAAGCCCTGCTCGCGGACCTGATGGAGCTCCTCGATGAGCTTCTCGCGGTCGGTGATCGTGTGCTCGGTCAGCGCGGGGAGGGTCTCCGGGAGCATCTTGCGGACCTGCTCGTCCGTGTGCGTGGCGAGCAAGGCCTTGCCGAGCGAGGTCGAGTGGGCCGGCAGACGGCGGCCCACGCGCGTGAAGGGGCGCAGATAGTGCTGGGACTGGCGGGTCGCGAGGTAGACGACGTTCGTGCCGTCCAGGCGCGCCAGGTGGATCGTCTCCGTCGTGTCGTCCGAGAGGCGGTCCAGCGTCGGCCGGGCCACGGCCACCACCTCGTCGCCGTCGATGTACGAGGTGCCGACCAGCAGCGCGCGCACCCCGATGCCGTACCGCGTGCCCGTCGCGTCCGTCTCGACCCAGCCGAGGTCGACGAGCGTGCGGAGCAGCATGTAGAGGCTGGACTTGGGGTAGCCCACCGCTTCCTGCACGGCTGCCAGGGAGTGCATGCCGGGGCGGCCGGCGAAGTACTCCAGCAGTTCCACGGTGCGTACGGCGGACTTGACCTGTGCCCCGCCGCCAGTCTCGCCTGCCGACATCGCCCTTGACCCCTTCGTTCGACGAGAAGCTGAAGATATAGTCTCGGACAGCATATTCATCATCAGAGACGGTGTTCAGCATATCGAACGTCCCTGGTGGGTGACGTAACAACTGCGGCAGATCAAACGGCATTCAACAGCGCCATTCAATGTGGAGGGACCCGCGGTGGCAGCAGCACCAGTCTGGAGTGTCGACCCCCGAACCGGGAAGCAGCGTGAACAGGTCGCGGTGGAGGCCACGGCCCAGGAGGTCGACGAAGCCGTCCGCGCCGCCCACGCCGCGCGCGGCGCCCTCGCCGACCGTACCGTCCGCGCCGCGTTCCTGCGCTCCGCCGCCGACCAGCTCGAGGCCGCCAAGGAGCACCTCGTCGAGGCCGCCGACGCGGAGAGCGCGCTCGGCCCGGTCCGGCTCACCGGTGAGCTCGCCCGCACCTGCTACCAGCTGCGGGCCTTCGCGGACATCGTCGACGAGGGCGCCTTCCTCGACGTGGTGATCAACCACCCCGACGACACGGCGACCCCGCCGATCCCGGACCTGCGCCGCTACAAGGTGCCGCTCGGGGTCGTGGCCGTCTACTCCGCCTCGAACTTCCCGTTCGCCTTCTCGGTCGCGGGCGGCGACACGGCGAGCGCGCTGGCGGCGGGCTGCCCCGTCGTCGTCAAGGCCCACCCCGACCACCCGGCGCTGTCCGAGATGGTCGCGGCCGCGCTGCGCCGGGCCGCCGCCGAGCACGGCATCCCCGCGGGTGTCGTCGGTCTCGTGCACGGCTTCGAGGCGGGCGTCGAGCTGGTCAGGCATCCGCTGGTCACGGCGGCCGGCTTCACCGGTTCCGTACGGGGCGGCCGTGCCCTCTTCGACGCGGCGGCCGCGCGTCCGGTGCCGATCCCGTTCCACGGTGAGCTGGGCTCCCTCAACCCCGTGCTGATCACGGAGGCCGCGGCCACCGAGCGCGCCGAGGCCATCGGGGCCGGGCTCGCGGGCTCGATGACGCTGGGTGTGGGCCAGTTCTGCGTGAAGCCGGGGCTGGTGCTGGCGCCGACCGGTGCGGCCGGTGACCGGCTCCTCAAGTCGCTGACCGATGCGGTGAGCGACGTCGACGCCGGGGTGCTGCTGGACCACCGCATGCGGGACAACTTCATCGCCGGTGTCGCCGAGCGTGCCGAGCTGCCCGACGTGGAGTCGCCGGTCACCGCGGGTGCGGGCGGCGAGCACACGGTGAGCCCGGGCTTCCTCACCGTCGCCGCGAGCAGGCTGGCGGCCGAGGGCGAGCACGATCTGCTCCTGGAGGAGTGCTTCGGGCCGCTCACCGTCGTGGTGCGCTACGAGGACGAGTCCGAGGCGAACGCGGTGCTCTCGCGTCTGCCGGGCAACCTCACGGCGACCGTGCACCTGTCGGGCGAGGAGGCCGCGGGCGAGGGCCGGGGCGCCGAGATCCTCGCCGAGCTGACGCCGCTCGCGGGACGTGTGCTCGTGAACGGCTGGCCGACGGGAGTGGCCGTCGCTCCGGCCCAGCACCACGGAGGTCCGTACCCGGCCACGACCTCGACGTCCACGTCCGTGGGCGGGACCGCCATCGAGCGGTGGCTGCGGCCGGTCGCGTATCAGGGAGCTCCCGCGGCCCTGCTGCCCGCCGAGCTCCGCGACGACAATCCGCTGGGCCTGCCGCGGCGCTTCAACGGGCGGCTGGAGAGGTAGTCCCCGCACCCCGGAGAACGCGTGGTTTCCCGCGCCCCTGAGCGGGGCGCGGTACCACACCCGGCCATGGGACCTGGGACACTCTCCCAATGGACGTGAAGATTCCCGAACTCTCCTTTCCTCTGCGTACCTATGGTCCCGATGGGCACTGGTCCCACGAGGACGGTGTGCTCAGCGGGTGGGCAGGGGCGCGGGAGGACCGGTTCGTGCCGCCCACCGGTGACTCGCTGGACCCCGTGTCGGACGCGCCGCGGCTGCTGGGCGCGCCGGAGGGGGACTTCCAGCTGATCGCCCGCGTCACGGTGGGCTTCGCGGCCTCCTTCGACGCGGGAGCCCTCTACGTCCATGTGGGCCCGCGGGCCTGGGCGAAGCTGTGCCTGGAGTACTCGCCGGACGTGCCCACGGTCTGCACGGTCGTCACCCGCGGCCACTCGGACGACGCCAACTCCTTCACCGTGGAGGGCAGTTCGGTCTGGCTCCGGGTCAGCCGCACCGGCCGGGCCTTCGCCTTCCACGCCTCCCGCGACGGCAAGAAGTGGACCTTCGTCCGGCTGTTCACCCTCGGCGACGAGGAGCCGGCGTCGGCTGCGCTCGTCGGCTTCATGACCCAGTCCCCGGTGGGTGAGGGGTGCGTGGTCACGTTCGACCACATCGAGTACCGCGACGCCTGGCCGGACGGGCTGCGCGACGGCAGCTGAGGAGCGCGGCCCGTGCGGTGGACCGCGGTGCGGGAAGGAATGAACCGGGCTGCTTGAAGGTTCATCCAGTGACAGCGAGGGGACGGAGCTGTCTTTCGTCCCCGTGACCCCGACCTGGAGAGAGCCGCCACCATGCGCGTCGAGATCTGGAGCGACATCGCCTGCCCCTGGTGCTATGTGGGCAAGGCCCGCTTCGAGAAGGCGCTCGACGCCTTCCCGCACCGCGACCAGGTCGAGGTGGTGCACCGCTCCTTCGAGCTCGACCCGCACCGCGCCAAGGGCGACACCGAACCCGTCCTGAAGATGCTGAGCCAGAAGTACGGGATGAGCGGGGCGCAGGCGCAGGCAGGGGAGGAGAACCTGCGGGTCCAGGCCGCCGCCGAGGGCCTGGCGTACCGCGCCGAGGGCCGCGACCACGGCAACACCTTCGACCTGCACCGCCTCCTCCACCTCGCCAAGGAGCAGGGCAGGCAGGACGCGCTGATCCAGATCCTGTACCGCGCGAACTTCGCCGACGAGCGGTCCGTCTTCGCCGACGCCGACACGTACCTCGTCGAGCTCGCCGTCGAGGCCGGCCTCGACGCGGACGACGCCCGCAAGGTCCTCGCCGATCCGCAGGCGTACGCCGACGAGGTGCGCGCCGACGAGCGCGAGGCCGCACAGCTCGGCGCGAACGGCGTGCCCTTCTTCGTCCTCGACCGCAAGTACGGCGTGTCGGGCGCCCAGCCCGCCGAGGTCTTCGCCCGGGCCCTGACCCAGGCGTGGGGCGACAGGCCACCGCTTCGGCTCCTCCAGGATGAGGACGCCTCGGCGGAGGCCTGCGGGCCGGACGGGTGCGACGTGCCTCCGGCGGGGTGAGGGTTTGCGGGGAGCGCCGTCGGGGTGAGTTCGTCTGCGGGCTGCGGGTTGTCCGTGGCTGGTCGCGCCCACGCGGCGGAGCCGCATGTCCGATACAGACCCGCGCCCCTTTCGGGGCGCGACAGTCCAGGTCACGGGTCATGCATAAGCATCGCTTCGGGGAACCGGACAAAACATCTCAATGGACGGTGAGAACCGAGGGCCTCAGAGTGGACCCATGGAGACCTTCGAGAGCCTCGTCAAAGCCGAGTTCGCCCCGAAGAACACATACCTGAACACCGCGAGCACCGGGCTGCTGCCGGCCCGGACGGTGGACGCCATGCGGGTCGCCGTGGAGTCCGCGGCCGTCGGCAGGCCCACGGACATGTTCGCGGACGTGGAGGCGGCCCGCGCCTGCCTCGCCCGGCTGCTCGGGGTTCCCGGTCGCAGGGTCGCGGCCGGCGCCTCCGTCGCCGTCTACAGCGGTCTGATCGCCGCCTCGCTGCCCGAGGGCGCCGAGGTCCTCACCGCCGAGGCCGACTTCGCCTCCGTGGTGAACCCCTTCCACATGCGCCGCGACCTGAAGGTGCGCGCGGTCCCGCTGGAGGGGATCGCCGAGTCGGTGCGCGCCGGTACCGCGCTCGTCGCGGTCAGCGCCGCCCAGTCCGCCGACGGCCGCATCGCCGACCTGGACGCGATCCGCGAGGCCGCCCGCACCCAGGGCGCGCGGACCTACATCGACGCCTCCCAGGCGGCCGGGTGGCTGCCCCTCGACGCGGACGCCTACGACTACGTCGCCGCCGTCGCCTTCAAGTGGCTCGTCTGCCCGCGCGGCGCGGCCTTCCTGGTCGTCCCGGAGGACCTCGGCGGACTCACCCCCTTCTTCGCCGGCTGGGTCGCGGGAGAGCACCCCTGGGACAGCTGCTACGGCCCCGTCGAGGAACTCGCCCACTCCGCCCGCCGGTTCGACGAGAGCCCCGCGCTGTTCTCCTACGCGGGCACGCGGACCTCACTCGAACTCATCGAGGAACTGGGCGTGGAGAACATCAGGAAGCACGACCTCGCCCTGGCCGAACGCTTCCTCACGGGACTCCGCACGCTGGGCCACGCCCCCGTCCCCGCGCCCGGCTCACCCATCGTCTCCGTGCCCGGACTCGGCCACCGGCAGGCGCAGTTGAGCCGCGCCGGAGTCGAGGTCTCCGACCGGGCGGGCAACTTGAGGGCGGCCTTCCACCTGTACAACACGCCCGCCGACGTCGACCGGCTCCTCGACGTCCTGTCCGGCTGACTTGCTGGAGACGGTGGTGGCGCTGTCCTGGCTGTGACCGCCCCGGCTGCGACCGTCTCACCGACGTGGCCGGGCCCGGCACCTCACGTGGAGGCGCCGGGCCCGTTCAGCCGTACTCCGTGGGTCACTTCACCGGGGTGAAGTCCCTTGCCCCGATGAACTCCGGCCGGCGCACCGGTGCCGCGAACGGCTCGACCGCCGTGTTCTCCACGCTGTTGAACACGATGAACACGTTGCTGCGCGGGAACGGCGTGATGTTGTCGCCGGAGCCGTGCATGCAGTTGCAGTCGAACCAGGTCGCAGAACCGGCCTTGCCCGTGAACAGCTTGATGCCGTACTCACCGGCCATGGCGGTCAGCGCCTCGTCGGACGGGGTGCCCGCGTCCTGCATCTGGAGCGACTTCTTGTAGTTGTCCTGCGGTGTGGCCCCCGCACACCCGAGGAACGTGCGGTGCGACCTCGGCATGATCATCAGGCCGCCGTTGGTGTCGTGGTTCTCGGTCAGCGCGATCGAGACGGACACCGTGCGCATGTTCGGCAGACCGTCCTCGGCGTGCCAGGTCTCGAAGTCGGAGTGCCAGTAGAAGCCGCTGGCCCCGAAGCCCGGCTTGACGTTGATCCGTGACTGGTGGACGTACACGTCCGAGCCGAGGATCTGCCGCGCCCGCCCGACGACGCGCTCGTCGCGCACGAGGTTCGCGAACACCTCACTGATCCGGTGCACCTCGAAGACGGACCGGATCTCCTTCGACTTCGGCTCGACGATCGAGCGTTCGTCGGCGCGGATCTCCGGATCGGTCACGAGCCGCTCCAGCTCGGCGTGGTAGAGGGCGACCTCGTCCTCGCCGATGAGCTCTTCGACGGCCAGGAATCCGTCACGCTCGAACGCCTGGAGGTCGGCGCTCGCGATCGGGCCGGGCGTGCCGGGTGCGCTCCAGACGACCGGGTCCTGGCGCGGCACGGACACCTCGGTGGCACCCCGGCTGGGGTAGAGGTCGGGGACGGCGGTGGGCGTGGACGTCGTGGTCATGGTCAGTCAGGCCTCCTCGGTCAGCTGGGGGTCCCCCCAGGCCTCCGGCTCTGGGGGAGGATAGACGCCGTTCTCGTCATGGTCCTCCCGTCCGGTCACGGGGGGATTGAAGACACAGATGCAGCGGAAGTCCTGCTTGATCCGCATCGTGTGCCGCTCGTGCCCGTCGAGGAGGTACATGGTTCCGGGCGTGATCGTGTACTTCTGCCCGGTCTCGTCGTCGGTGAGCTCGGCCTCGCCCTCGACGCACACGACGGCCTCGATGTGGTTCGCGTACCACATGGACGTCTCCGTACCCGCGTACAGGACGGTCTCGTGCAGCGAGAAGCCGACCTTCTCCTTGGCCAGGACGATGCGCTTGCTCTCCCACGTACCGGACGCCGCTCTGACGTGCCGGTCGGTGCCTTCGAGCTCTTTGAAAGAACGGACGATCACGGTGCTGTGACGCCTCCTCGGTGTGGTGGTGGGGTGGTGGGTGGTTGCTGCGCGGATGTGGTTCAGGCGGTTTCGCGTACGGCGCGGGCCAGGGTGCGCAGACCCTCGTCCAGCTCGTCGGGCGTGATGGTGAGCGCGGGGAGCAGCTTGACGACCTCGCTCTCCGGGCCGGACGTCTCGATGAGCAGCCCGAGTTCGAAGGCGCGCTTGGCGACCCGGTCCGCGCGATCCTTGTCGTGGAACTCGATGCCCCACACCAGCCCGCGACCGCGGTACTCCTTGACGTCGGTGAGGTTCTCCTCGGTGATGGAGACCAGCGCCTGCTCGACCTGCTCGCCACGCCCACGGGTCTGCTTCTCCATGGCGGAGCCGTCGGCCCAGTACGTCTCCAGGGCCGCGGCGGCCGTCACGAACGCCGGGTTGTTGCCGCGGAAGGTGCCGTTGTGCTCGCCCGGCTCCCAGATGTCGAGCTCCGGCTTGAACAGGCACAGCGACATGGGCAGCCCGTACCCGCTGATCGACTTGGACACGGTGACGATGTCCGGCGTGATGCCCGCCTCCTCGAACGAGAAGAAGGCACCGGTCCGTCCGCAGCCCATCTGGATGTCGTCGACGATCAACAGCATGTCCTGGCGGTGGCACAGGTCCTTCAGCGCCCGCAGCCACTCCGGGCGGGCCACATTGATGCCGCCCTCGCCCTGCACGGTCTCGACGATCACGGCGGCGGGTTTGTTGAGCCCGGAGCCCTGGTCCTCCAGGAGCCGCTCGAACCAGAGGAAGTCCGGGACCTGGCCGTCGAAGTAGTTGTCGAACGGCATGGGCGTGCCGTGCACCAGCGGAATCCCGGCGCCGGCCCGCTTGAAGGCGTTGCCGGTCACGGCGAGCGAGCCGAGGGACATCCCGTGGAAGGCGTTGGTGAAGGAGACGATGGCCTCCCGGCCCTTCACCTTCCGCGCCAGTTTCAGCGCGGACTCCACGGCGTTGGTACCGGTGGGGCCCGGGAACATGACCTTGTACGGCAGGTCGCGCGGCCGCAGCACCAGGTTCTGGAAGGCCTCAAGGAAGGCGCGTTTGGCGGTTGTCGACATGTCGAGCCCGTGGGTGACGCCGTCGCGCTCCAGGTAGTCGATCAACGCCCGTTTCAGTACGGGGTTGTTGTGGCCGTAGTTGAGTGATCCGGCACCGGCGAAGAAGTCCAGGTAGGCGTGGCCGTCCTCGTCGTACATACGGCTGCCCTGTGCGCGGTCGAAGACGGTGGGCCAGCCGCGGCAGTAGCTGCGCACCTCCGACTCCAGGGTCTCGAAGACACTCAGGTCGGGCTGGGTGATGGTCACGGCGATTCGCTCCTCGGTGCGTGGGGGGAGACGGACGGTGTGGGGG